>JBGSIV010000197.1:0-19513 GCA_041742355.1 Candidatus Zixiibacteriota bacterium | reverse complement strand
CGCCCGCCGCAGCAGCGTGTAATTCTGCATGTTGCGCGCGCCGATCTGAATGATGTCGGCATAGTCGGCAACCAGCGCGATCGTCTCAGTATCGAGCGCCTCGGTCACTATCTTCAGGCCATACCGCTCCCGGGCCAGGGCCAGTATCTTCAGTCCCTCTTCCTTCAGCCCCTGGAACGCATAGGGCGACGAGCGCGGCTTGTACGCCCCACCCCGGAGGATCTTCCCTCCCATCCTCGCCACCGCCTCCGCGACCGCCATCGTCTGCTCGCAGCTCTCCACCGAGCACGGCCCGGCCATGACCACGAACTCCGGCCCGCCGACCTTCACTCCCCCCACATCCACCACTGTGTCCTCGGGAAAGAACTCCCGGCTGACCAGCTTGTAGGGCTTGGTGACGTGGATGATCTCCTTGACTCCCGGCTGGGTCATGATCCGGTCGGAATCGACCTGCGATTTGTTCCCCGTCACCCCGATCGCCGTGCGCTGCGCGCCGGGCATCGGGTGAGCCGTGAGTCCCATCTCCTCGATTAATCGGCAGACATGCTCCACCGCCTCTTGCGGGGCGGAGGTCTCCATTACGACAAGCATCTATAACTCCTCGCTGCGGCCGCAAAGATGTCCTGCAGTGATTCTTTCCGCCGGATCAGCCCGATCACCGTATCGAGATTGTCACGGTACCGCTCCAGCGCTCCGACTATATTCTCGCGATTCTGGTCGACAATCTCCGACCAGACGCTATAAGGTGAACCGGCCAGGCGCAGCATGGACCCGAGTCCCGGCCCGGCCAGTTGGATCGTGTCTTCCTGTACCTGTGCCGCCAGCACGGTCGACAGCAGCTGCGGCAGGTGCGACAGCTCCGCCATCAGATCATCGTGCAGGCCGTTGCCGATGAGCGCCGGTGTTGCCCCGGTCGCCGTAACCATCCACTGCCAACGGAGGGCATTCAACTCGCTCAGCCGCACGCCTTCGTCGGCGAACCAGATCCGCCCGCTGAACAGCCCCGGCATCGCATTCGCCGCTCCCGCCTTCTCGCGGCCGCTCATCGGATGCGTACCGAGGAACTGCGTACCACCCGGAAACGACTGGGTCCCCGCCAGCTCGCCAATCGGCGTCTTCACCGCCCCGGTGTCAACGATCAGGCAGTCGGTCAACCCCTTCATCTTCGCCAGACGGGCCAGGATCGACTCGTTGACCGTGTGTGGCGCCGCCAGCACAACCAGGTCGGCCCCCGCCACCGCCTTCGCCAGGTTGCTTTCGGCACGAACCTTCAGCCCCTTGAGTTTGCCCAGTTCCTTGAGCACCGACGGCCGGTCGAACGCGACAATTTCCACCCGACGCCCGCCTGCCTTTTTCAGATCGTATGCAATACTCCCCCCGATCAGCCCAAACCCGCAAATGGTCACCCGTTGTGTCCGCACGCCCGCTGTTTTTGCCATTTACATCTCCTCGGGCGCCTGTATGCCCAGAAGCCGCAGCCCTTCGTTGATCACCACCTGCACCGCCCTGACCAGCGCGATCCGCGCTTCCGTCAACGCCGGGTCGTCCGAAATAATCTTATCGATCCGCCCCTCTTCCGTCTTCCGTTGGTAGAAGCGGTTGAACACGCCGGCCAACTTGATCATGTGGCTCGCCACATAGAACGGATCGTAGTTGCGCGCGGCATCGACAATCGCCTCCGGGAAATCGGTCAGCGCCTCGATCACCCGCTGCTCCTCTTCGCCGGCCAGCAGGGCCGCATCGAACGACGGCGACACATCCTTGCCGTAGTTGCGCAGGAGCGAACACAGCCGCGCGTGCGTGTACTGCAGGTACGGCCCCGTTTCCCCCTCGAAACTAAGCACCTCGTCCCAGTGGAACGCGACATCCTTCTGGCGCCGCACCGACATCTGCGAGTACATCACCGCCCCGATCCCGATCATCTCCGCCGTGGCGTCTATCGCCGCGAGGTTCGGGTTCTTTTCCTTGATCTTCTCCCGGGCCAGCGCCATCGCCTTGTAAATGACATCCTCGAGGAAAACAATATTCCCCGCCCGGGTCGACAGCTTCTCGTCGCCGAACCGCACCCAGCCGAAATCGACATGGTTCAGACGGTGGGCAAACCGCTCCGCCGGCGGCACCCCTTCCGCCTCCTCGAGCATCGCGGCCGCCCGGAACACCTGCCGGAAATGGTCCGCCTGCTGCGTCGCCACTACATAGAGACACTCGCTGAACCGCCACTTCTCCCAGCGCCAGAACGCCCCGGTCAGGTCGCGTGTCGAATACAACGTCGCTCCGTCCGCCTTCTTCAAAAGCAGCGGCGGCAACTGCGGATCCTGCAAATCGACAATCAGCGCTCCCTGCGATTCCGACACCAGCCCCGCCCGTCGCAGGCGCTCGATCATTCCGTCCATCTTGTCGTTGAGCGCCGCTTCGCCGGTGATCAGGTCAAACTCGATCCCCAGACGTTTATAGACCCGCATGAACTCCGCGATCGACAAGTCCTTGAACTGCTGCCAGAGCGCCACCGCCGATGGCTCTCCGTCCTCGAGATCCTTGAAGGCCTTGCGCGCCTGGTCATTGAGCGCCTCATTCGTCTCGGCCTCCTTGTGAAACCGGACATACAGCTTGACCAGCTTCTCCACCGCGTTCTCGGACAGATCGAGCTCCTGCCCCCACATCCGGTAGGCCACAATCATCTTGCCGAACTGCGTCCCCCAGTCGCCGAGGTAATTCATCCCGACCGCGGTGTAACCCAGCTTGGCGAATATCTTCTTGAGAGAATTGCCGAGAATCGTCGTCCGGAGATGCCCGATCCCGAACGGCTTGGCGATATTGACCGACGAATACTCGACCAGCTCCGTCTTCCCCGCCCCGAGATCCGCATCCCCGTACCTGTTTCCCCCGGTGAGGATGTCGTTGATCGTCTCACGCGCGAGCGTCGACTCGTCGACCCGCGCATTGAGGAACCCGCCGGCCGCCTCGATCCGCACGAGATCCCCCTTCGCGCCATTCCCCTGCGACGCCCCGGCGACCTTGTTCGCTATCGACGGCGGGTTGTCGCCAAGCAGCTTGCCGAACCGGAACACCGGCAGGGCAAACCGCCCCATCTTCGGATCCTTGGGCTTTTCGAGATTGTCGTAAATGAAATCCGGGTTGAACACCTGCTGGTCGCCGGCTTCCTCGTGAACCCCCGGATAGACGTGCTGGAACGCCTGCGCCACCGTGTGGGCGAACTGGGCCTTGTACTTGTCCTTTGCCATCGACTCCGCTTCCGCTTTCCTACTGTCCGATGTACCGCCCGGCCCGTCCTGGACCGGCGCTGCAACTACAGCGAGCGGCCCACGGCCGTGGCGATGATCCTGCATTCCTTCACGAGCTGTTCGTACTGCTCGAAATACAACGTCTGCGCCCCGTCCGACAGCGCCTTGTCCGGATCATAGTGGATCTCTATCATCAGTCCGTCCGCGCCCGCCGCTACCGCGGCCCGCGCCATCGGCGCCACCTTGTCGCGAAGGCCGGTGCCGTGCGACGGATCCACCACCACCGGGAGGTGCGTCAGCTTCTTGAGCACGGGAATCGCCGAGATATCAAGTGTGTTGCGCGTGGCGTTCTCGAACGTCCGTATTCCCCGCTCGCACAGAATCACGTTGTGGTTGCCGCCGGCCATGATATACTCGGCGGCCATCAAAAGCTCCTGTAAGGTAGCCGACATCCCCCGCTTTAGCAAGATCGGTTTATCGATTTTGCCCAGTTCCTTCAGCAGGGCGAAGTTCTGCATGTTGCGCGCCCCCACCTGGATGATATCCACGTATTTCAAAGCCGGAATGATGTCCATGCGATCCATCACCTCGGACACGACCTTCAACCCGTTCTCATCCGCCGCCTCGCGCATATACTTGAGCCCTTCTTCTCCCATCCCCTGAAAGGAGTATGGCGAGCTGCGCGGCTTGTAAGCGCCGCCACGGAACAGGTCGGTCCCCGTCTGACGTACGAACGGCGCTATCTTGCGGATCTGCTCCCGGCTCTCCACCGAACACGGCCCCGCGATCATCGCGATCTTCTCCCCGCCAATCTCCGCCTGCCCCACCTTGATCACCGTATTGTGCTTCCGGAATGTCCGCCCGGCCAGCTTATATGGCTCGGTGATCCGGACCACCTCGTGCACGCCGTCGATTATCTCGAACATGCGCGGATCGAGCGTGTGGGTGTCGCCCACCACGCCGAGAACCGTCTGCACCGCGCCGGTCGATCGGTGAACGTCAAACCCCATGTCCAGCAGTTTCCCAATAACCTGCTGCACCTGGGCGTCGGTTGCCTGCTCCTGCATGATGACTATCATCGGGGATGTCTACTCCTCAGCCTTGTCGTACACTTCCGTGCGCTCCAGTCGGCGCGCTTCGTCGATTATCCGCTCGAACACCCGCGCCACCGCATCCGGCGGGAGCGGGCCGCCGTTCGCCTCGGCCAGCCGCGCATGGATCTGGTGCTCACGCTCCGGATCGAACAACTGCAACCCATGCTCATGCTTCACCCGGGCCAGTTCAACCACCAGGGCCGCCCGGTCATTGAGAAGCCGCAGCAAGCGGTCGTCGATCTCGTCAATCCGCTCGCGAATCCTGTCGATTTGCTTGTCCGTCATGAAAGCGCTTGTCTGATTTCCTTGAGGAACCGTTCCACGTCCCGGACCGCTGCCGCCTTCGATCCGGCCCTTCGAACCACCTCGACCAATGCCGAGCCGATCACCACACCGTCGGCGAAACAGGCCATCCGCCGCGCCGACTCCGCCGTGCTCACTCCGAATCCGGCCACAAACGGCCTATTCAGGACTCTTTTAAGCGACTTTAAGTAAGTATCGGTCGCCGCGCCAAAAACTTTGCCCGCCCCCGTGACCCCGGTTACCGTTACAGCATATACAAAATCGGTCGATGATTTGTCAATTTGTTTTACCCGATCCGGCGCCGAAGTCGGCGAAACCAGAAAAACCGTCGATAAGTCATGGGCTGCCGCTTCTTGTCGGTACTCCCCCGCCTCATCCACCGGCAGGTCCGGAATGATCAGCCCATCCACACCCGCACGGTGAGCATCCCGCAGGAATCGTTCCAGCCCGTACACCAGCAGCGGATTAAAGTAGCCCATGAGGATTATCGGGGTATCCACCGTTCGGCGAAGGTCTGCGACCGCCCCCAGTATCCCCTTCAAGTTGACGCCGTTCTGCAACGCTATGTGCGAGGAAAACTGAATCGATGGCCCGTCGGCCAACGGATCGGAAAACGGCATCCCGATCTCGATCATGTCCGCCCCGGCCGCCACGGCCGCCCGGACCAACTCCACCGATGTCGCCAGATCGGGATACCCCGCCGTAAAAAACGGCACCAGCAACTTCCTGTGCGCCGGACGATTCGCCCACAGGCTCCGGATACGGTTCATTCCTTCCCCCCGGCCGCCCGGACAATTCCCATGTCCTTATCCCCCCGGCCCGAAAGGCAGACCACGATCCGATCGGTTTTCTTGAACTCCCGGCGGTCTTTAACCAAATACGCCAGCGCGTGCGAGGTCTCCAGGGCCGGTATAATCCCCTCCAATCGACTCACCTGGTGAAACGCCGCCAACGCCTGAGCGTCCGTTACCGACTTGTATTCCACCCGCCCCGTATCCTTGAGAAACGAGTGCTCCGGCCCAACCCCCGGATAATCCAGACCGGCCGAGATCGAGTGCGGCAGCACCACCTGACCGTCGCTGTCGTACAGCAGATAGCTGAAAGTCCCATGCAGCACCCCCGGCTTGCCCTTGCTCAACGTCGCCGCGTGGTGCCCCGAATTGACGCCCAATCCGGCCGCCTCAACCCCGATCAATCGCACCTTCGGATGCCTGACAAACGGCGTGAATATCCCGATCGCGTTCGACCCGCCCCCGACACACGCCACCACCGCATTCGGCAACCCGCCGAACATCCGGCGGCACTGCGTCACCGTCTCCCGCCCGATTATTGCCTGGAAATCCCGCACGATCATCGGGTATGGATGCGGCCCGACTACCGAGCCTATTATATAGAAGGTGCTTCGGACATTGGTGACCCAATCCCGCAGCGCCTCGCTCGTAGCATCCTTCAGCGTCTTCGAGCCGCTCTCCACCGGCACCACCGTGGCCCCGAGCAACTCCATCTTCTCGACATTCGGCTTCTGCCGCCGGATATCCTCGGCCCCCATATAGATGACACACTGCATCCCAAACCGGGCGCACACCGTCGCTGTCGCCAGGCCGTGTTGCCCCGCTCCGGTCTCGGCGATTATCCGATCCTTGCCCATGAACCGGGCCAGCAGGATCTGCCCGAATACATTATTGATTTTGTGCGCGCCGGTATGGTTGAGATCCTCACGTTTGAAGTAAACCTTTAACCCGCCGATCGCCTCGGAGAAGCGCTCCGCAAAGTACAACGGCGACGGCCGCCCCACATAGTCCTTCAGGAACCCGTTAAGCTCCCGCCGGAACGCCGCATCTTTCGTGATCCGGCGGTACTCCCGCGAAAGCTCATCCAGCGCCGCGATGACAGTCTCGGGAACATACCGGCCGCCGTACGGGCCGAATCGTCCCCGACTGTCAGGCTGCTTCTTAAGTGTTTTCACCATAACGGAGTGCGTTGCATACCTCAAAGAAGTGCTTTAACTTGTCGAGGGACTTCACCCCCGGCTCAGTCTCTACTCCGGAATTCACATCAACCACCAGCGGCTGGAATGTCTCCACTCCCTCCGCCACATTGGCCGCGTTTATCCCCCCCGCCAGCATCAGGTTCACTATCGTTGACGGTGGCCGGATACTCCAGTCAAACCGCTTCCCCGTCCCGCCCGGCTCCTCCTGATTTCCGCCGTCCAGCAGCACCAAGTCGGCCGGATCCACCAGCAGCCCCCGGTAATCCGCCTCGCTTTCAATGCGGTGCAGCCGGATCACCCGAAATCCCCCCCGCCGTGCCTTGCGGACATCCTCGTCGCTGTACCGCCCGTGGAGCTGCAGAAAATCCAGCCCGTACTTGGCCCCGGTCAGGAGAACGTCATCGATCGAGTCTTGTACAAACACCCCCACCCGAAAAACCACCGGGGGAATCATCGGCAAAATCGTCTCAACCGTTTCTTCGGTCACAAACCTCGGCGATGATTTTGCGAAAATCATCCCGATCATATCCGCCCCATATTTCACCGCCACCGCGGCGTCCTCGGGCCGGGTAATACCGCACACTTTTACTCGAAATGGAATCATACTCCTCGCAGCGATTTTAGCAGCCCCACCGGATCGGCCGACGTCACCAGGGCCTCCCCCACGAGGAACGCCCGGTATCCGCTCCGCTGCAATCGCGCGATGTCATCCGAACTATTGATCCCCGACTCGGCCACCTTCACCACCGACTCGGGAATCATTGGGGCCAGTTCTTCGGCCGTCTCCAAACGCACGGAAAAGTCCGCCAAATCCCGATTATTGACCCCGATGATATCGGCGCCGCAATCGATTGCGGTCCGGACTTCCTCCCGCGTATGCGTTTCTACCAGACAATCCAGCCCGATGTTCTTGGCCCGGTGCAGAAAATCCCGCAGTACATCATGGGTGAGCAGCCGCACAATCAGCAGAATCGCGTCCGCCCCGATCAGCTTGGCGTGGTAAATCTGGTACTGGTCGAAAATGAAATCCTTGCACAGCACCGGCACCCGGGCTGTCTTCTTGGCCATATTGACAAACTCGTAGTGTCCGAAAAAATAGTTCCGCTCGGTCAGAACCGAAAGCGCCGCCGCCCCGCCGTCGCGATACCTTGCCGCCAGCACCGCCGGATTGAACTCGGTCGACAGGATCCCCCGCGAGGGCGATCCGCGCTTGATCTCCGCGATAATATGCACGCTGTCCGGCCCGGTGAGCGCATCACGGAAATCCAGCCCGACATTCGGGTTGATCTTGTCCCGAAACGTGTCCAGCGGGGCCTCGACCTTCATCGCCTCAACCTCCGCCCGCTTCTCAGTCACAATCTTGTGCAGAATGTCGGTCAATTCGGCTCCTCGCGCAGAATAACCCAGCCGCTGCGTTCATCGCGCCGCTCTTCCGACGACCGGAAAAACCAGTAGAAGACCAGCGATGACGCGATGTACAGCACGATTGTAATGTTCATCGCAACCGTATAGCCGTACTTTTCGATCAGTTCCCCACCCAGTGCCGCCGAGACCATCCAGGATCCCGTCCACGACACCATCAGGAGAGCATTGACCAGCCCCTGCTCATCTTTGTCGGAAAGTTCCATTGCCAGATTAGTTACGATGGGAACGCCAAGATTCATAAGCCCCCCGCGCACAATAAATGCCGCCACCGCCAGCCACAGCACCCAGCTGTAGGACAAAACGAACATGAAGGGAATCGAAGCTAACTGGGTGAACACCACTGTCCTGACCAGCCCGTACCGCTGCGCCAGCAATGGCCCCGACAGCGACCCGGCCAGCATCGACACGTGGACCAGGAAGAAGTAGTACCCGATCGTGTCGGCCGACAACCCGAACCGGTCACGGAAGTACAGGTTGAGAAACGGAATCACCAACCCCGCCCCAACCCCGATTATCAGGTTTGCCAGCGTAATCTTGAAATAAAACATCCCCCGCGCTTTGAACCGTTCCTCCGAAAAGACAATCCGGTTTTCCTCCGCCGACGGCGGCAATGCCTTGATGAACGCAAACGGCGCCAGCGCCAGCGCCGACAACCCGATCCCCCCCAGCAGGGTGTACCGGTACGCCACCACCAGATCACCGGTCACCCCGGTCAAATACGCCGCCGTCTTCCCCGCCGCCAGTGACCCGATCATCCCGGCCAGAATCATCACCCCGAACGACATCGAAAACAGGTGCGTGCGCTCCTTGGTCGTGGAATTCCGCATGAAAAACGGCCCGCCCGCGACCCGGTAGAACGCAAACGCCATCCCCGACAGCACCCCGAACCCCACCATCAGGATCAACTGATCGACCGTGACAATGAACACCGAGAAGAACCCGAATATCGCCACCGTCGCCAGCAAAATCGGTTTCAGCCTGACCTTGCTCAGTATCACCGCCACCGGAATCGCCATTATGGTCATCCCGATCGCCCGCGACGACGCCACCAGGCCGATATCCCCTTCAGGATACCCCTGCTCCTTCAGGTAGAGATTCAACAGCAGGTTGAACACCTGAAAATTGATCCCCATAAGAAACGACCCGATCAGGTACAATCGGGCGTTGCGCGAGAAGAGCCGAACATTCTCTATGTAGTCGGAAATTGCCCCCCGAAGGCCGGGACGAAGAAGAACCGAGGACTGCTGCGTTTCACCAGGGTGCGGGTCGGTTGCTTTCATTCCCTAAGAGTGCGTTGCATCCCGCCACCGGTCAAGAAGTACTTTCGCCGCACCCGAATCAATCGTGCGCTGCGCCACCTGCACCCCCTCGCGAATCGACTCAACCCGGTCGGACACGTAGATCATCGCCCCCGCATTGAGCACCACCGCATCCCGGTAGGCCGATGGCTCTGCGTCGAACACCTCTGTCAGAATCAGTCGGTTCTGCTCGACATCCCCTCCCTCGAGCACGCCGGGATACCGCTCGGGCAACCCGACCGCCTCCGAATCGAGCGACCCCTTCGCGATCCAGCCGTTCTTCACCTCGATGTAATCCGTTGGCGCCGTGATCGAAAATTCATCCAACCCGTCCCGCGAATGTGCCACCAGCACATGGTGCGAACCCAGAAGCGCCAACACTTCGGCCATCAGGTACATCACCTGCCGGCTGTACACCCCGATCACCTGCCGCTTCACCCCGGCCGGATTGGTCATCGGCCCGAGCATGTTGAAAATCGTCCGGACACCCAGCTCCCGTCGCGGCAGCGCGGCATGCTTCATCGCCGGATGAAACCTCGGCGCAAACATGAACCCGAACCCGATTTCCTCGATATTCCGCTTCACCACCTCCGGCCCCGGATCGATATTCGCCCCTATTCCCGCCAGAAGATCCGCCGACCCGCACTTCGAACTCACCGACCGATTGCCGTGTTTGGCCACCGGTATCCCCGCCGCCGCCACCACCAGCGAAGCGGCCGTCGAAATATTGAACGTGTTCGCCCCGTCTCCTCCCGTGCCGCAACCGTCCACCGCCTGATCACCGATACCGTCCAGCTCGATCTGCAGCGAGTGGCTGCGCATCGCCTCGACAAACCCGGCGACCTCCTCGGCGGTCTCCCCCTTCTGCCGCAGCGCGATCACCAGTCCGCCGATCTGCGACGGCGTCGCTTCGCCGCACATGATCAGGCTCATCGCCGCTTTCGCTTCATCCGTAGTCAGGTGCTCGCCCAGGAGAACCTTGTTGAGATATTCGATTATCATATATTCAGCGTAGGTCGGGTTCCGAGGGACCGGAGGCCCCGGAAAACCGACTTCTCCTTACTCTATCCCGGTAGCTCAAACACGGCTCTGCGTGTTTGACGGTGAGCCGTGGGTCGGGGCCTGAGTCGTAGGTCAAATCCCTTTTGCTGCCATCCATGCAACGCCTATGCCGACTCCTTCAGTAACCTCAATTCAAAACAATCTGCCCAGAGGGATTTGACATCGCCCGATCTCCGTAGGTCGGGTTCCGAGGAGCGCAAGCTCCGAGAAACCCGACTTCTCCTTACTCTATCCCTGTAGCTCAAACACGGCTTCGCGTGTTTGACTGTGAGCCGTGGGTCAGGGCCTGTGACGTAGGTCAAATCCCTTTTGCCGCCATCAATGCGGGCGCCGACACCGACTTCTCTACCGACTTCAATCGGCAACCCTCCGCAGAGAGGGATTTGACACGGCATCATCACACCACCCCAACCCCGCACACCGCCAGGAAATTCTGCAACATCCTCTTGCCGTCGGGAGTCATTATCGACTCGGGGTGAAACTGCACCCCGTACAAAGGCTGGGAGCGGTGCTCCAGCCCCATAATCACTCCATCGGCCGTCCGCGCCGTCACCTTGAACGACAGCGGCAGGCTCCCGGGCTCCACCACCAGCGAATGGTACCGTGTCGCCGTAAAGGGGCAAGCGACCCCCGCAAAGAGCGTCGATCCGTCATGTGTGATTTCCGACGTTTTCCCGTGCATGAGACAGGGCGCATACACAATCCGCCCCCCATGCACCTGCGCGATCGCCTGGTGCCCCAGGCACACCCCGAGAATCGGGAGCTTTCCGGCAAACGACTCGATCAGCCGGTTCATCTGACCGGTGTTTTCCGGACGCCCCGGCCCGGGGGAAAGGACTATCCCCGACGGCGCCATCTTCTCGACTGTATCCGGATTCACCTGGTCGTTGCGATACACCTGCACATCCGCCCCCAGCTCAGCCAGGTACTGAAACAGGTTGTAGGTGAACGAATCGTAATTATCCAGCAGCAATATCACCTGAATAGCTCCACGCAGGGGTTGTTACCCGCTTATACGTCACTTATCGGGAGAAAGAGGCAGGCTATTTACGGTAAGGTTTGCCGGTCAATGCCGCCAGAAGCGCCCCCGCCTTCGCCTCCGTCTCGCGAAACTCCCGCGACGGCTTCGAATCGGCCACTATCCCCGCCCCCGCCTGGACAAAATACGTCTTCCCCTTGCGCACCACCGTCCGGATCGTTATACAGCTGTCCAGATTCCCCCAGAAATCAAGGTACGCCACCGCTCCGGCATAGATCCCCCGACGATACTTCTCCAGTTCATCGACAATCTCCATCGCCCGGATCTTCGGCGCCCCCGACACCGTCCCCGCCGGGAAACACGCCATCAATCCCTCCACCGGACTCACCCCCCGGCTGACTTTCCCCGTCACGGAGCTGACCAGGTGAATGACGTGCGAATACTTCTCCACCGCCATCTGCTGCGGCACTGCGACCGATCCCGGCACACTCACCCGCCCGACATCGTTGCGCCCCAGATCGACCAGCATCGTGTGCTCCGCCAGTTCTTTCGGATCGGCCAAGAGGTCCGCCGCCAGCCGCTCATCCTGCTGCTCGTCTTTCCCCCGCGGCCGTGTCCCGGCGATCGGACGCGTCTCGATTGTGCCGCGCTCGATCCGCGCCAGCATCTCCGGCGATGCCCCCACCACCGAGGCACTCCCCATATTGAGCAGAAACATGTATGGCGACGGATTTATCCGCCGCAGCCGACGGTACACCGTCAGCGGATCGATCTCGCTGGCTACTTCCCACCGCTGCGACAGCACTACCTGGAATATGTCCCCCTCGCGAATGTACTTCTTCGCCCGAACGACCATCTTCTCGTATTCTGCCTGCGTGTAGAGCGCCCTGACCTTGCCGCCGCGCTCTTTCTCATCGACCTTTCGACGCAGCGGCGACATCAACCGCTTCTTAAATGTCTCGATCGAGCCTACCGCCTCGCGGTACTTCTCCCGAAGTCCCTTCTCCCCCTGCTCATGGAGTATATTACAAATCAGCAGGATATCCTGCTTGGGATGATCGAACACGACGAGGTTGCGGTACAACCCGAGGTGCACCGTCGGCAGCCCGATCGGATCCTGGTTGTTGTCCGGGATTTGCTCAACCCAGCGGACCGTGTCGTACCCGAAATACCCGACCGCGCCGCCGGTGAACCGCGGCAGTCCTTCCACCTTCACCGGCCGATAGAATCCGAACATCTCGCGGATAAACTCCAGCGGATTGGTCTCGATCTCGCGCATCTGCCTCCCTTGCCGCAGACTAACACGGTTCGCTTCTCCTTCGACAACTAGAAACGGATCAAATCCGAGAAACGAGTACCTCGCGACTTTCTCTCCCCCCTCGATCGACTCTAGCAAAAACGACTCCCCCTTCCCCGTCGCCAGCTTCATGTACGCCGACACCGGCGTGTCAAGATCCGCCGGGATCCGATCGAACACCGGGATCACGTTCCCCTGTTTGTTCAGGCGCTGGACTTCAGCCAAACTTATCATCGCACTTCCGCCGTTCCTTCGCCGACATATTCCACCGCACCGCTCAGCTCGATCATATCGGTCTCCTCGTGCCACTTCACAAAGAGAGACCCCGGCTCGAACACCACCTCGCAGTCGCGTCCCGCCAACCCGTTCATGACTGCCGCCGCAACCGCAGCCGCCGCCCCTGTCCCCGATGACCCGGTCGCCCCGGCCCCCCGTTCCCATTCCGCCACCTGGAGCTTCTTTCGATTCACGATCCTGACAAAATCAAAATTGGTCCGCTCGGGAAACGCCGCGTGGTGTTCAATCTCCGACCCGAGCGTCTTCCAGTCAAAATCGAAATTGTCGACAAACAGCACCGTGTGCGGATTCCCCACCGAGAGACACGTCACTGGAAACGCCAGCCCGCCGATCTTCAGCGGCGCCTGCACCATGTACTGCTGTTTCGTCCGCACCGGCACACACTCCGCCCGGAACTGCGGCTTCCCCAGGTCAGTCGCCACCATGTACCCCGCCCCCTGCTTCTTCAGCACCCGCACCTCGCTGACCACCCCGCCCATCTCAAATAGCGACCACTTCTGCGCCCCGGCTTGCCGCTGACTCTTGCCGTGCTGCCGACCCTGGCCTTGGACCTTCCTCTTATCTTTCAGAAATTCATGCAGCCCGACAATCCGCAGCCCATTCCCCGACTTCTCCGCCCACGATCCGTCGGCATTGTAGACATCGACTTTAGTAACCAACTCGACTCGATGTGGTGTCAGGCGACCCCGCCTGACACCTGTGTCCGTGGCGTCAAGTGTCCGTGCGACGTTTGGCGCCCTCACCTGACTCCTCTGCACGTGCGCGGCAGATGTCCACATCTGCCGCGTCGGCCGCGGCGAACTGACATACAATATCCCATCCGCCCCAACCCCCGCCCTCCGATCGCACAACTGCTGCGCAATCCGCCCCAGCCGCGCTTTCGACAACGCCGACTCCCCCGCCTCAATCACGAGAAAGTCGTTCCGCAACGCATGGTATTTCGCAAAGTTGATTCGCATGGGGGATTATGTACGGAAAACGCAAACGGAGGACAACAAATATATAGCCGAGTATATAGCCGAGCCCGCTGTGCCACGGACACGCCATCTTTTTGTACCACGGACACACTCTGTGTGTCCTTGAGGGTACGCCTAATGTGATTTCTCTTCTTGTAGGTCAGGACCCTTGCGGTCCTGACACTGATTTGCACCAACTTCGCATACTCAAACTAACCATCAGAAACTGTCATCCCGGGCTACGACCCGGGATCCAGGCTTTGTGGTGTCAGGTGTCCCCACCTGACACATTCCTCATTCCTCTGTACCCCACCCAACGGGTGGGGGCTCGTGCCACGTACACGCTCCGCGTGTCCGTGCGACTGATCCTGTAGGGCGGGAGTCCCTCCGACTCCCGCCAGCCCCCTTCGCCACATTTTCTCCATCCCTTCCCCCTACGGCTGCGTAATACCGATTAAACCCGAAACATAGTCAGAAAGGATCAATCATGCCCAAGCTTATGCCCTGCCTCTGGTTTGATGGCAACGCCGAGGAGGCCGCCCGCTTCTACACCTCCGTCTTCCCCAACTCAAAAATCACCCAGATCACCCACTACGGCCCCTCCGCCGCCAAATCCTCCGGCCCACCGGAGGGCAGCGTCATGACCGTCGTGTTCGAAATCGATGGTCAGCGGTTCATGGGCCTCAACGGCGGCCCGCACTTCAAATTCTCCCCCGCCATCTCGTTCATGGTGAACTGCAACTCGCAGGAAGAAATCGACAACTACTGGAAGAGACTCTCCGACGGCGGCCAGGAGGGCCAGTGCGGTTGGCTCACCGACAAATTCGGACTCTCCTGGCAGATCGTCCCGGCCGCGACGGGCGAATTGATCGATGATTCCGATCCCGCCCGCTCCGACCGCGTCCTTGCGGCATTGATGCAAATGAATAGGATCGACCTTAGGACCTTGCAGAATGCATACGCCGGGATCGTCCCCAGCCGATGATAGATAGACAATGACTGATCAAGGCCGTCCATCACATATAGTGACGTTCCACAGCAACCTTCTATCGCGGCGACCACTCCACCACGCAGTCGACCGCGTCGAGCCCGACTGGAGACTCACTCGTCTGTAACGGCGACTCCATGAGGGGGCGCTATCCGGTTCCAGATCGCAACTGCCGACTTAAGCACCACCATCGTATGGCTGAGCGAACGCCAGCTTGTCACTGTGGCAGTCGATCAGCGATCTCTCCCTCGTGTCTTCACAAGGCGACGCAGTTCCCCGGTGGCAATACAGGCAAGCATCAGGCAGCCCAAAACGGCGAGTCCTCCAATCACACTGGTGGTTCTCGAAAGAGCTCTGTTGATGTCGAGGCCGCGTCCTACAGTCGCCCAATCCTCCCTATAGACAAGTACAGCCACGAGAACAGGAAACCAGATAACGCACAGTGCAATCCATTCGGAGAAGAAGTTCTCCATACGCGCGCGGCGCAAAATATCCTCGCTATCTGCGAAGTGCAGTGCCCTGCTCTCGCGCCGAAACGCTGTAACCAGTCCCCCCAGAAGTAGTGCCAAGCCTATTGAAGATAATATCGCCAACCAGTTCGCATCCACCCTCATGCCAACCACCGGGACTCTGATCATGAGAATGTCCTCGTTGTACATGTCTCTCAAGGTCTCGTACTGTGAGTAGAGATCCGCGCAGTTTAGGAACCTTCTATCATGCGCATAGGCTGCTGTCCAGCCACTCGCCCCGGACTTCATATCGAGCTTGAGCGTCGAATCGTTGAATGATCCTCCACAATCCTGAATCAAAGCGCTCTTGACGGTCGCAATCCGCTGCTTGGTCCAACCGTCGTCATAACCATTCAAGAGCATGATAAGACTGGCAAGCGAGAACGTCAGGAGAGCAAAGACCACGATGCGCGAATCCCGCGACATGCGCCTGACTGTCTCAAGCGCATCAGTGAATTCTGGAGTCCACATGATAGCCCCCTGCGCATCGCAATCGCCCCTCAATCGATTCTCCCGTGACATCGAGAGCCTCCCATGGTTTGACGTTGATGACTCATCGCTTATTAGTACATCATTTGTTCACCACTTCGTTACTCCGGATCCTCACTTGACAACTTTGCTACTAATCCAATCATGAATTCATGCTCAATTCGCGCTGTCACCGTTGGCTGTGCGCATCACGCAGACGTCGTTGTGGCGTCTGTCCTTGCGTGGAACCGGTGCAGCCGTCCGATCAACCGAGCAACGTTATCCTGTACAGACAGCCCAGAAAATCTGTTCGTTCCCCAGCCGGACCAAGGTCTTGCTCCCTTCACAGCACACATCCCCCGGCGCCGCTCCCCCCCTACATACTCTCCCTCACCAACTCCGCCAACCGCCCAATCCCCTCCTTGATCGCCTCCGGACTCGCCGTCGCAAAATTCAACCGCAACGTATTCTCCCCGCCCCCGTTCGCAAAGAACGGCTCCCCGTACACATACGCCACCTTCTTCTCGATCGCCTTCGGAAGCAAGTCCTTCGCCGACATCCCCAGCGGCAGCTCGACCCACAGGAACAACCCCCCCTCCGGCTCGGTCCAGGTCACCCCATCCGGGAACGACGCCTTCATCGCCGCCACCATCACATCCCGCTTGTGACGGTAGTTCACCTTGATCTTCTCGATATGCGGTTCAAGCTTCCCCGCCCTCACATACTCGTAAATAATCGCCTGCCCGAGCGAATTCGTGTGAAGGTCGGTACACTGCTTCACCTTCTCGAAATGCGCCATGATATCCGCCGGCCCGTTCATCCAGCCGACCCGGAATCCCGGCGCCAGCACTTTCGAAAACGTCCGCAGCGCCACCACCTCATCCCCGCCGATCGACTTCAGCGTCGGAAGGTGCTCGCCCGCGAACCGGATATCCCCGTACGGATTGTCATCGATTATCGGAATGTCATAGCCGATCGCCAGTTCGATCAACTGCCGACGGCGGCTCTCCGACATCGTGATCCCGGTCGGATTCTGGAAATTGCTGATCGTGTAAATGAGTTTCGGCTTGTGCTTGTCGATACACTTGCGGACGCAGTCGATAACCAGCCCCTCGTCGTCCATATCCGCCGTGCAGTACCGCGCCCCGTAGTAGTTGAACGCCTGCAAGGCGCCGACATACGTCGGGTTCTCGGTCAGGATATAATCCCCCCGCTCGATAAACGCCCGCGCCACCAGCTCGATCCCCTGCTGGCCCCCCGCTGTAACCTGAATATTCTTCGCCTCGGTCTTCGTCCCTCGCGCGGTCGCCCGCTCGGCGATCAGTTCGCGCAGCTGCGTCATCCCGGCCGACAGGCCGTACTGCACCGCATCCGGCCCGAAATGCGCTATCGCCTGCTCGGTCGCCCACCGAATGTCATCCAGCGGGAACAGATCCGGCGCCGGCAGCCCGCCGGCAAAATTGACCACCCCCGGCTTGGACGAGATCTTCAGGATTTCACGGATAATCGATGATTCGAGTTTGACTACGTGGCTGGCAATGTGCCACTGATCGGTGTGGACCTTCATCTTCTGATCGATCAGCATGCAGAACCCTTTCTTGGTCGTCATCAGCGGCCGCTCCCCAGCCGCCGAGTATGAATGAACGCCAGGACAAGGAGATCGCCCGGATCTGCGACCCGGCCGTCCCGCTGAGATTCTATTGCAGTGGGGCGGACGGCCCCGAATCTATCTGAAATTCCGGACAGCTCCACAGCCGCCGGAGCAACTGCCACTCGCTGGTCGACCAGACCCGCCAGTGCGGACCTGATGATCCAAGATACACCGCGTCAAGCGGAAATCCAAGGCTGATTTGTGAAAAATGTAACGAAGTGCCCCGCCCTGAAGAACCCGCCCTTACTCGAAACTCCGGCACGGTAACGGCTCCGGTCCCTGCCGAAATAAGTACCCCACCAGGTACACCAGATCCGGCAACCCTACTCCTCCATCCGCCGTCACATCCGCCTCCCGCATGCACGGCACGACCGTCCCTTGCCCATACAGCAGCCCCACCAGCGCGACCACATCCGACACATTCGCCCCGCCCCCCAGCGTCCCATCACCGTTGACGTCCCCTCTGTGATCGCAGCACTCGGTCACGAGAAACGTATCGATAATCTTCGCATTGTCCGCCGAGTAGAACCGGAACAGCATACTCGTATCGCTCGCCACAATCAGCATCGTTCCGTAGTCGGCGTTGTACCGCGCCTGACTCCCCGCCACAAACCCGCTGCTCGGAAACCCATACCGGCTCTTGCCGCCCAGGCCCGTCACGAAATACGCCAGCGAATCACCATCCCCGTTATCATCGCGCAGAATCCGCTCATACGTGTGATCGTGCCCCGCCAGTACAACATCCGCCCCCCACGCCTCGTACGGCCACTGCATCACCGCCTGTGACCCATGGCTTGTCGACGACGAATACGGCGCGTGGTGCAGATATACCACCTGCCACCGCGTCGTCGACGCCGCCAGTTGCGCCCGCAGCCACTGGCCTTGAACCGACGAAGCCGCGTTCCCATTCGGCTCCTGCACGTTGCTGTTTACGGCAAAGAAGTGCACCGGCCCGATTATGAAATCATAATAGCGCTCGTTCCCCGATGTCCCTGTGGTCGCAATCCCCGCCCCCGGCAGCGTAAAGTAACTCAGGTACGCGTTCACCCCCGCGCCATCCGAATAGTCATGATTGCCCAGCGACGGAAAGAACCGGTTTGTATCCGACCCCGGCCCGTATGCCCCAGTATAGCCGCCGATAAACCGGGCGAAGAACTTCCCGATATTCTCGTCGATCAGGTCCGCACCGTAGCTGTTGTCCCCCGTCGTAACCACGAAATCGACCGCGAGGCTGTCGATCAGATCCGCCACCCGCCGCTCGTCGATATCGTTGTCCCCGTAATCGCCGATCGCCGCAAAGCGCACTTCGGCGGCCGACACCGACGCCGCGATCCCGACCACCGGCAGGGCCAGGCACAGGGCAACCGCGCTCATGAACTGCCGATGTCTCTGCATACTGGGAAAATAGTGCAGGCCAGTCTTTTATACAAGCCCCGATTGCCTCCCCCGGACCCTCCCGCCCAAAGAAAAAAGCCACCGTCCGGAATCGAACCGGAGACCTACTGATTACGAATCAGTTGCTCTACCAGCTGAGCTACGGTGGCTTACGATCCTCTGCGGCGGCCACTGCCGCCACCGATATAGTCGACAAATATACGCCCCCGGCCCACATTATCAAGGACTTTTCTTGGGAATTTCCCTCCCTCCATCCCTCGGAACCCCCCGGCATCCCGACCGTTACGATTAGTATGCTCCCATATCTTCGTAATCATCACGGACTCTCCCCCACGGCCGCTCCTGCCGGAGGTCCGAACGCGTGAAACAGCTCACCGACTCCGGCAACCTCGACCGCTTCTTCACCACCCTCGCCCGGGCCGACAACGCCCTGCTCATGCTCGACTACGACGGCACCCTCGCTCCCTTCGTCGCCGACCCCATGAAAGCCGCCCCCTACCCCGGCGTCCGCGAACGCCTCCAGCGTATCGCCGCCGGCCCGCGCACCTACCTTACCATG
>JBGSIV010000196.1:0-39586 GCA_041742355.1 Candidatus Zixiibacteriota bacterium | reverse complement strand
TAGGCGACTTTGGGCACCGCGGCAAGGTCGTACACCGGGAATGAAGCGGCAGCAAAATGAGCCTGAACCTCCTCGGCCAACATGCCGGTGGGCACATACGGCGGTAGACCGCTCTCCCCCACCGGTCGCACGACTGTGGCGATGTACCGGGGATCGGTCAGCCACTTCCCTGCGGCGGCAACGCAATCGGTCCACGTAGTGGCGGCGATACGGTCGGCGTACGTCTGCACAAAGTCCCAGCCCGCGGACATAATGTAAGGGGAAATCATGAAACCGTAGTAATGGAGTTTCGCCTCGTTGTAGATGTCGTTGGTGCGGACACCCGTCTTTATGCCCTCGATCGACCGCGGGTTCGGGTTGTGTGCAGCCATCGCACCCAACTGGTCCATGACAGTGGAGATGATGGCGTCGCGGTTCTCGGCCTGCTCGGTGACAACGGAAATTTCAAGGCGCGAGAACTCTTCGTACGGCGTGAGACCGACCGATACCTCGGTCGCGAGCGGCTCGGCGCCACCCTTGAGAGCGGTCAGGAGAGGCGAGACGCCGTCGGTACCGAGGTACTGCGCGAGGATATCCATAGCGTAGTAGTCGTCCTGCGCGTAGTGCGGGGCGGCAACGGAGAAGTTAACGTAAGTCGAGGTGACATTAGCGACCGTGTCGTGGCGCTCCTGCGTTGAGGGAGACACGACGGGCGACGACACATCTTTCACGCTCTCCGGCGGGACAGTGGTCGCGCCCGAGTGGTCGATCGGGAGATCCGGATTCTTGAGCGGGCCAAATATGCCGGCGACAGTCTTCTTCATTGCTTCCGATTCAAAATCGCCGATAACCAGCAGGGTCATATTCCGGGGAATGTAGAAGCGGCGCCAGTAGTCGATGATCGCCTCGCGCGGGATATTCTCGATAAAGGCCTGGTAACCGAGGACGGGACGTTCGTAGCCGGTTTCGGCGTAGGCGCGGCTGGTGAAGAATTCGTCGGCCGCAGCGCCGGCGGCATCGGCATCCCGCTTCATCTCCTCGATAACCACCTTGCGCTCTTTGGCCAGCTCCTGCTCGGGAAAAACCGAATTGAAGAGCATATCCGTTTGCACCGTCATGCCATAGTCGATGTACTGCTTTGGCAGGAGAACGAGGTAGGCCGTCAGCTCTTTGCGCGTGAACGCATTGATGTAGCCGCCGAGGTCACGGATGGAGGCATCGAGCTCCTCCCGAGTCAACGTCGCGGTACCATCGAAAAGCAGGTGCTCGAGGAAATGGGTAATACCATTCTCGTAACGGGACTCATATTTGCTTCCTGAGCGTACAAAGACAATGCTGGAAACCATCGGCGAGCCGTGCTGCTCCTTGAGAATCACGGTCATCCCGTTCTCCAGCACGTAGGTTTCGGCAGCACCGGCGCTGCCGGCTGGGCAGAGTATGGACAGGAAGCTGCAAAGTATTGCAGTTCCGAAAGTTGCTCCGAGAGTAGTTCGACGCATTGCGGTCTTCCTTTTGTCGCCTCGGGGGCGGTTAGGCCAAGCCAAGTAGTTACCGATACTAAGGTAAGTCGGTTTCCGGCAGGTGTCAACGGCCTGTCGGGGCAGGGAAAAATGGCGTTGACTTCGACCCCGGTTATGGTATATTCGCGCATCCTATGACGAAACGGGTACGGATCGAACAGGTCGTGCAGGGGGCCCAGACGGGCCTGGCGGTGTTGCTGCTGTTGACAGTGGCGATGGCCGGGCTGTTTGTTGCCGGGACCAGTTGGATCGCATTGACTTCGCCGGAGCCGTTGGCGACCGGTTACGAATGCGACATTCCTCCTTCGTCCGATGATCCGCAGCAGAGCATGACGCCGAACGGGCGTCCGCTCCCGGCCAGTTCGACCAGTCAGATTCTTCCGCTGATTATCAAAACCGACAACAGCGACAAGCGGCTCGTACTGGATGACCAGCCGTCGCTAAAATCCTGTCGTCGGGTTACCGTTACGATTGCCTCCCGACCGCTGCTGACCTCAGCCTTTGCGGTCGATCCTCGTGTTGGCCGCCAGTTCACGCTGGTTGGCGCCAAACCCTCCGGCCTCGGCTGACCGAGCCGCCCCCGCTTTTCAAGATTCTGTTTATTGCGCGCCCGATACTGGTGCGCCGCAGAACGACACCATCATTAATCGTATAGACAGCAAACTGTTGAAAGGAAGACAGTATGTCCAAAAGCAACTGGCGTATCTACCTCACGATCGCTCTGGTGATCCTGGCGGTAGTCGCATTCTGGGACACATTCCGGCTCTGGACCATGAGTGATGCCGAGAAAGCCCGGATGCAGGAGGAGAAGCCGGGTGAGCTGCTGAAGTTGCAGCAGGATGCCATTCGGCTGGGTCTGGATTTGCAGGGCGGCATTCACGTCGTGCTCCGTGTCGATATGACGGCGTTGGCCCCGACCGAGCGGGATGGCGCGGTGGAACGCGCTATCGCCATTATCCGCAACCGTGTCGACGGTCTTGGCGTAGCTGAGCCCTCGATTCTCAAACAGGGCGAAGACCGGATCGTGGTCGACCTCCCGGGTTATACCGACGCCAACCGGGCTGAAGAGCTCATCGGCCAGACAGCGCTGCTCGAATTCAAGCTGCTCGAGGGCATGGACAACGCCCAGCTGCTGATGGCGAAGACGGACTCAGTCGTCCATGCCTACGAAATGATGCGCGCCGGCACCTCCGGCCAGACCGTGCCGGAACCGCAGGCGACACCGCCCGCCTCTGACACCGGTGAATCGGACGTGCTCTCGGAACTGATGGGCACCGACACCGGCGCCGCCGATACCGGCGACGATCCTTTCGGGTTCGACGAAAACGCGGGGGATGTCACCAACGATAAGCCGCTGTCTTCGCGGTTGCAGACCGCCCTCTACTCGCAGCAGACGAACGAGTCCTGGCCGGGGTTCTACGTGCAAAAGACGGACAAGGAACTGATAGACCGGTGGCTGACGCTGCCGGAGGTGCAGAACCTGATGCCGATCGACGTACAATGGGCCTGGTCGACGCGGGCGGAAGTCCGTGAGGCGCGCGAGGTCTACACGCTGTACCTGCTCAAACGCAAGGTGCAGTTCCTCGGCAAGTTCCTCGAAAACATCCGCCTCGGGCAGGGGCAGTACGGCGAATTCTCGGTCGACTTCACGTTGTCGGGTGACGGCGCGGCCCGGTTTGCCCAGCTGACGGGCGCAAATATCAACAAGCCGCTGGCTATCGTACTGGACGACCGGGTCGAATCGGCCCCGATGATCAACAGCAAGATCCGCCAGAACGGACAGATCACGATGGGTGGCGCGGCGACGATGGAAGACGCCCGCAACCTCGAGATCGTCCTGAAGGCCGGCGCCCTGCCGGCCCCGGTGCAGATCATTGAGAAGAACGTCGTGGGAGCCTCGCTCGGCGCCGACTCGATCCGCAAGGGGTTCTACGCCTCGCTGGTCGGCCTGCTCCTGGTCATCCTCTACATGGCAGTGTACTACCGCATTTCCGGCGTGATCGCCGATGTCGGTATGCTTTTCAACATCTTCTTTCTCCTGGCCTTCATGGGCGGCCTCGGGTTCACCCTGTCGATGCCGGGTATCGCGGGCATTATTCTGACGATCGGTATTTCGGTCGACGCGAACATCCTGATTTTTGAGCGCATCCGAGAGGAACTGCGCACCGGGAAGACGATTCGCGCCGCGATCGAAGCTGGGTACGACCGCGCCTTCGTGGCGATTTTTGACTCGCACGTCACAACCCTGATCACCGCAGCGGCGCTCTTTGCGCTCGGGTCCGGCCCGATCAAGGGGTTCGCGGTCACGTTGTTCCTCGGGGTGTCGTTCTCGCTGTACACGGCGTACGTCATCACCAAGCAGATCTTCGACATCCGCAAGGCCTACAAAGCCTTGAGCATATAACACGGAGAGTAACGCATGTTTAGAATATTGCCCGACACCAACATTGATTTTATCGGCATGCGCAAGATCGCATTCGCGATCTCGCTGGTGCTGGTAATCGGAGGCCTGATCGCAACGGTCCTCGTGTGGACCGGCAAGGCCAACCTGGGGATTGATTTCGCCGGCGGGACCATGATCTACGGATCGTTCGATCAGCCCGTGGGAATTGATGATTTGCGCTCGGCGATGCACGGGGTTGTGCCGGACGCGCAGATTACCCGCCTGGAGGATTTCGAAAAACCGAACGCATTCATCATCAAGACCAAGCGGCCGCAGGCCGAAGGAGAAGGTCAGCAGCGGCTCGACGCGATGAAGTCTGCGATCGAAGGCCGGTTTGCCGGCAACAAGTTCGAGATTGTTTCCGAGCACATCATCGGCCCGGCGGTCGGCCAAACGCTACGGTCCGACACGCAGAAAGCGGTCCTCATCTCGCTCATCGGGATTCTCATCTACATCTGGATCCGGTTCGATCTGCGGTCGGGTGTAGCCGCTGCGATCGCGACCTTCCACGATGTGCTCGCGGTTCTCGGGATCATGCTCCTCTTGGGATTCGAGTTCGACCTGCTGATGGTTACCGCCCTGCTCACACTGGCCGGGTACTCGTTGACGGACACGGTCGTGGTCTATGACCGTATTCGCGAGAACCTGAAAAAGTGGCGGACCAAAGGGGAATTTGCCCCCGCGGTGAACCGCTCGATCAACGATATTCTGTCGCGGACAGTCAATACCGGCGGCACGACGCTCGTGTCGATTCTGGCGCTGACAATCTTCGGCGGTGAGACACTCCGGACCTTCTCGGTCGCGATGGTGCTCGGAATCATCATCGGCACCTACAGCTCAATTTTCGTGGCCAGCCCGATCGTGGTCGAGTGGGAAGCCAGGAAGCCGAAACGGTTCAAATGACACAAAACCGTCGGAGCGGCCGATCCGGAACATTCGGCCGCATCCCACGGTTCTTCACGGCAATGAAGCCGACGGATCTTTAGCAGGACTCAGTCCATTAGAAACGCTCTTCTGTTGATGGACGAGGCGGCCGGTGTGAAAGCACCGGCCGTTTTTTTGTACGTGCCGCGGCGGATCTACCTCACAGCAGCGCCCAATGTGCTCGGAGATATTGGCTTGGAGAAAAATCTCAATTCGGTGTCGGGCGCGACCGATACTAGTCGTGTCGTCCATACTGACATTGAGCAAATCTATGGATGTTCAAACTTACAAGCACCTGCCAGTGCTCACCCGGGACCGGGTAGACCGTACGTTATCTCGTATTGACGCCGTGCTGCAATCCAACCGGAGAGAGCTGTGGACATATATCACGTTCGTGGCACTCCTTTTCGGGGCCGGTATTGCCTGCCTCATCGCCGCGATAGTTGATGGCCGATACGGCTGGTCGATACCGCCGGTGATAACGACTGCGCTCCTGCACTGGCCCCTGCGAGCGATTCGGGATATTCGTCGCAAGAACATAGCCCTCGCGATCGCCCCGGCCCTCATTGAACTGCTGCTGGCCGACGAAGCGGTCGCGGAGATCAGACGCCTGCTGCGGACACTGTAGGCGGAGGTATACATCATGGAAAAAGCAGACCCCACGCGGGAAATTCTTCATCAGCTCTTGGCCGACCTCGAGGACGAGGTGGAAATGGGACGGCGTATTGACGAGAAACAGTCGTTCCTCGTGGCGGCCGACGGCCGATTCCTCGGCCGCGTCGCCCGCCCGGAACACTCCGAATCTCTGCTCAATGCAGTCGGCCGGTTCGGGAGCGGGCAGAGTGAAACCAGCATCCTGAACTATCACGGACCGTACGGATCGTCCGACAGCCCGCTGAGCGCGCGAAACCCGCTATCGGCTTCTCCGCCGCTGCTGTTTGTCCATGGCGAGTTCTGGGGATTAGTCTCGGCCAACCCGGGCCTCGGGCTGCGCGTGATTTCTCCCGATCGGTTCTGGCGTGCCCTGTTGAGCGATTGGGAGTCGTTCGAGCGTGGAGAATTCTCGGATTCCGGGTCGATCCCGATTCACGCTGCGCCGTAAGGGCGTTCCCCCGGCGAGGCCGCCCGGTCGGGCGGGCGGCTGCCACCATCCTCAGGACCGGCCCTTGGCCTGCTGGTACTCGGTCAGCATCTGCTCCATATCCTCCTTGCTGAGGATCTTCTGGGCCGATTTGAACAGCTCGTTTTCTTCTTCCTCGATGTGGTGGTTGATCATCTCCTTGAGCACGTTGGCCTTGGCCAGCCAGCGTTCGGAGTCGGGCGAGGTCTGACGGAGCTGTCCGAGGAGGACCTTGGTGACGCTGTGCTCTTCCTCGGACTCCAGCGCGCGGGACTTGGCGTCGCCGGTCTTCTGCAGAAGAGGGTAGAAGACGCGCTCCTCGCCGGCCATGTGCCCCTGAATCTCCCGCTCGAATTCGCTCAGAAGCTCTTTCCGGCGGGTAGCCGACGTGCCTGATTCCCGTGTCATCTCCTCGAGCATAGACTGCACCTGACGGTGCTCCTTTTTCAGTTGATCGAGTAAACCGCTCATTTCTGTCCTCCGGACCTGGATTGTTTTCGGATACGAAGCGCCCTGCCCCGGATGCGGATGATGGGCGGAAGGGGTCGATCATGGCGTAAGGTGAGTATATGCGTAACCCGGAGACACGTGATCGGGTTCCGGATGTGCCCCCCGGACATTCGGCGTCAGGATCTCACTTTTTCTGCGTCGAAAGAAGGACTTCACCTGTATATTACGTGTATGAGGTTGTTTCTCCGGACAATAGGAAGTGCCGCGCTTGTGGCGGCAGTGGTTTTCGGGCAGGCGATGCTTTTCCCGGGGCCGGTGTCAGCCCAGCGGACAGTCGACCTCTCCCGGCAGCGTCTCCCCCAAGCCGTGCCTAACCAGAGAGGGAACGCCAATCCCTCGGCTCTCAAAGTAGCCCGCCTGCACTACTCCGGCGGCGGCGACTGGTACTGGGGGGGCTCGGCCATCCCCAATTTCCTCGACTACGTCCGGGAGAACACCGACTTCCCGATAGACACGATCGAACATGTCGTGACGATAAGCGATCCGGATCTGTTTCGCTACCCGTTCCTGTTCGCAACCGGTCACGGAGTGATCAAGTTCAACCCCGAGGAGCGGGAGCGCCTTCGCCGCTACCTGCAGGCAGGCGGTTTCCTCTTCGTCAACGATTCTTATGGCATGGAAGCAACATTCAGGAAAGAAGTGGCCGACCTGTTTCCGGAGCGGGAACTCGTCCAGGTGCCCTTCGACCACCCGCTGTACCATTGTTTCTACGATTTTCCGAATGGTCCGCCGAAAGTCCACGAGCACGATGCCAAGGCGCCGCGCGGCTGGGCGATTGTGATTGACGGCCGAGTTGCATTGTACTTCCTGGTCGAGTCGGACATCGGCGACGGCTGGGAGGACCCGCAGGTGCACAATGATCCGTCCGATCTGCGGGAGAAGGCGTTCCAGATGGGAGTGAACATTCTCGCGTACGCCCTGTTATACTGAGCGGGGTTTTCTGTTCTACCCGCCTCACCGCGGTCAAACCGTCGATATAGATAAGATACACAGGCTTACGACACCAGTTGAAGAAGGCTGCCGCAGCGACCCTGGCAGCGGACCACGAACGCCGAGGATAACGATATGACCGAGATGAGTTCAAGCCGGGAATTGCTCGCCAGACTCAATGGGGTGCTGTTCCGTCAGCGCCTGGTGCTGTTTGCCTCCGGACTGCTCCTGACTATCGCGGCGGTCACGGCCGCGGCGATCGGGCTGTCGCTCCTGGCCAATGTCATGGTCCTGCCGGTGTGGTTGAAAATCAGCCTGCTCGTGCTCGTCGGGGGAGTGACCGTATTCCTCTTCGGGCGCTATGCCCTGGCCCACCTCTTTGCCGGGTCCGTCGAAGGAGTGGCGGTAACGCTCGAGGAGAAGAACCCGGCGCTCAAGGGACGCCTCATTGCCGCTATCCAGTTCGCCCACATGAAGGACGCCGAACGGTATTCGGCCGATCTCATTCACGCCACCGAACTCCAGGCCCTCCGGCAGGCCGGCGCTGTTAATTTCAACGAAGCCCTCTCCTACTATCCGGTGCTCCGTACCGGGCGTTACTTCGCGGTGGCCGCGGTGCTCGCAGTAGCCCTGGTCGCGCTCCTTCCGGGCATATTCAGCTACGCGTTCCTCGTCTACTCCAATCCGACCACCGAAATCGCCCCGCCCCTGGCTTACAAGGTGGTGCCGTTCCCCGGAACAACTGAGTGGGTGAAATACAACGATATCGAGATCGGAGCCGCGATTTTCGGCGAACGCCTCCCGGAGAAAGCTGTCATCCACCACCGCCTGGTCGACGGCAACTGGCAGCAGACCGAGGTGAACCTGAAGTCCGCCCGCCGGGCGCAAATGGACAACGGGGATTCGGTCAATGCAGCGCTCACCCTGCGTCAGATCAATCGGTCGTTCGACTACTATGTCGAAGCGGGCCGGATCAAGACTGAAGTCCAGAAAGTCGATGTGGTCGATCGCCCGCGGGTGAATGGCATCAAGCTGTCGATCTTCTACCCGGACTACACCGGCATGGTGCCGAGTGTGATTGACGAGAACAATGGGTCCTTCTCGGCCATTGTAGGCTCGCGTGTAAGCATGGCAGTGGAGACCAACCTGCCGGTCAAACAGGGGGAACTGGTGTTCGATGACTCCAGCCGGACTCCCCTCGAAGTGAACGGCAAGCAGGGCGAAGTATCGCTGCGGGTCGATCAGTCGTCAGGGTATTACATCCGCGTGGTCGATCACCTCGGCGAGGAGAATCCCGATCCGATTCAGTACCACATCACGGCGGTGCCCGATGAGTATCCGTCGATTGACGTCCTCTTCCCCGGCGTCAATGTCAACCTGAGCGAAGAGATGATCCTGCCCTTAAAGGTGCGGGTGTTCGACGATTTCGGGTTCTCATCGCTCGTGCTGAAGTACTCGATCGTCTCCCAGGGTCGCCCCGGCGAGGAGCACGTCGCCGTCCTGCACTTCTCCGATCGGATCAAAACCGAAGGAGAGGTCTCGTTCAACTGGGACATGGACAAGCTGAACATGTATCCCGGCGATTACACCGTCTACTATTTTGAAGTGGCCGACAACGACGCCATATCAGGGCCGAAGGTCACCCGGTCGCGGCAGTATGTGGCGAGAATCCCGTCGCTGGAGGAGATCATCGCGGAAGCCGAGGGAGAAAGCTCCAGGCGGGTAGACAATACGGAGACGCTCTTGAAGCAGGGGAAGGAAATCTCCGAGCAGTTCAAGAATATGGCCCGGAAGCTCAAGGCACAGAACCGCGACGAGACCAAGGCGGACTGGGAACAGCAGAAGCAGCTCCAAGCGCTGTCCGAAAAGAACGAAGAGCTGGTGAAGAACATCGAAAAGATGGCGGAGGAGATGGACAAGTCCGTCGATAAGCTCGGCGAACATGCCCAGATGAGCCGCGAGATCATCGAGAAGATGCAGCAGATCCAGAAGCTCTTCGAGGAGGTGGCGACCCCCGAACTGAAGGAAGCACAGCGCAAGCTCATGGAGGCACTGCAGAAGATGGATCGCAACGAGATCCAGAAAGCGATGGAGCAACTTCAGCTCACCCAGCAGGAAATGCTGCAGCGGCTCGATCGCACACTGGCCCTTCTGAAGCAGATGCAGGTGCAACAAAAGATGCAGGCCATGATGCGGCAGGTTGAACAGCTCCTGGAGCAGCAGAACCAGGTCAATCAGAAAACCGACAGCAGCTCCGCCGACAAGCTGCCGTCGATGGCCGAGAAAGAACAGGGGCTGAAAGAAGACCTCGAGGAGTTGCAGAAGCAAGTGGAAGAGCTGCGCAAGCTGATGGAAGAGGCGCAGATGAACCAGGAGGAAGCGGCCCAGAGATTTGCCGAGTCGGTGGAGAAGAGCGACGCCGGTCAGAACATGCAGAACATGGCCGGGGCGATGCAGCAAGAGCAGAAGCAGGAGGCCTCAAACCAGGGCAAGCAGGCTTCGTCGAAACTCGCCCAGATGCTCACCGCCATGCAACAGCAGTTCGGCGCCATGTCCGGCCAGCAGAACGAGGCTCTCCGCAAGGAAATGCGGCTGGCCGTCGACGACGCCAACTACCTGTCGCGGTCGCAGGAAGATCTTCTGAAGAAGGCCGCCGAGATGGCGGCGCAGTCGGACGTGCTCAAGGAGCTGGCCCAGTCGCAGAAGGATCTGGTCGATGCTTCGGCCGGATTGAAGAACCGGATCGCGGAGTTGGGCAAGGAATCGCCTTTCGTCGCTTCGGAATTGACGCAGATGGTCAACGAGGCGACGGCGCAGATGAATATGGCGACCCAGGGATTTGCCGAGAAGCGCGGCGCCGAAGCGGTTCGCGCCCAGCGCGACGCGATGGTGAAACTCAACCAGGCCTCCCTGAAGCTGATGGAGTCGATGAACCAGCAGAAGCAGTGCGAGAACGGAGGCGCATGCGACAAGAACATGTCCATGATGGAGTCGCTGTCGCAGAAGCAGAATCAACTGAATCAGAAGTCGCAGGGAATGTGCAACAACCCCTCGTTTAATCCCGGCAGCCAGAACCCGCAGATGCGCGAATCGCTGCAGCGGCTGGCCGGCGAACAGGGGATGATCCGCAAGTCGATGGAGGAATTGGCCAATGAGTTCGGCGATTCCCGCCAGGTGCTCGGGCGGCTGAAAGACATCTCCAGCGAAATGCAGGAGATCGAAGAAGCGCTGGCCGAAGGCGAGGTCGGCCCCGAGCTGGCCGAACGGCAGCTGCGGGTCTACTCCCGCATGCTGCAGGCCTCGCGCTCACTCCAGCGCAAGGACCTGGCCGAACAACGCAAGGCCACCTCGGCCGGCGAACAGGTGTACGAAGTGCCGCCGGGCCTTCCGGCCGACCTGCTCTCCGATCAGGGGCATTTCGAAGATCGTCTGCGCAAGTACCTCGGCGAGCAGTACCCCCGCCAGTACGAAGAGCAAATCAAGGCGTACTTCAAGGCGCTGCTCCAGGTGGAATCGTCGCCGAAGCCGGAGGGTCGCCCGTGACGCAGATTCGTTCGGCGTCAATAGCCGTTGCCCTCCTCGCGGCCTTCGTGCTGGCCGGACCTATCCGGGCCGACGAGCAGCCGGTCGAAGCGAAGAAACCGCCCGCCGGTCTGCAGATGGTCAACCCGGCCGAACAGCAGGCGGCCGACCAGCGTCTGCTCAACACCGTGCGGCAGATGATGCAGCAGAACAATTTCGAAGGCGCCGCCGGCCTGCTCGAAAGCGTCTACCAGCGCCGCCCGGACGACCAGGTGGTCATGAACCTCCTGCGGACCTGCTACGATCAGATGGGCCAGCCCGCGAAATCAGAACTGCTTATCCGACGCATGATGGAAATCTCGCCCAACAGCCACATCCTCCACGCGTTCCTGGCGGAATCGCTCGCGCGGCAGGGGAACACCGAAAGCGCACTCAAGGAGTACGAGACAGCGTACAGCCTCGTTCGGGACAACAACGCTGGGCTGTACGGCCAGATCGTGCGCAGTATGCAGGCGGTCGGTCTGACCGACCAGGCGCTGGCCATGATCACGCGGCTGCGAACGAACCTGTCGTCGCCGGGACTCTTCGCCAAGGAAGCGGGGGAAATCCATGAATCCCGCCGCGACTACCTCAAGGCGGTCGAGGAATACTACACCGCGATGGCCGATACCACGCACACCGGTATCGAGGCCGAGAACAAGCTCTTCCTGCTGTTGGAGTTCCAGGAATCCTCGAAGGACGTCATTAAGGCGCTGCGGAACCACACGACCGATTCCACCGCCGCCCGAGCAACTCAGATTCTGGCCAGTCACTTCCTCAAGGCGGGTGACATGGACCAGGCGATGCACTTCACCCTCCTGCGCGATTCGCTGGGCGGAACCAACGGAACCGTGCTGCTGAGTTTCATGCGAACCTGCAACGAGCGCGGGTTGTATCGCCAGGCAACCGTGGTCGGCAGCGAGATTGTCAAGCGTTACGGCGCCTCTCCCCTGCTGGCGGAGGCACGGTTTCTATACGCTGATGCCCTGACTCACCTCGGACAGCTCGACTCCGCGATCAGCGTGTACGACACGATCATCGCAACCTACCCCCGTCCGCAGGACAAGGCCGAAGCCGGCTACCGGATCGGCCTGATCTACCTCGATCTGCGCGGTGACCCGCGAAAGGCGCTGGTGATGTTTGATTCCGTCACGGCGACCTACGCCGGCGGACTCGGGTATCTGCGGGCGCTGCTGGCGCGGCCCGATGCGTATATCCAGATCGGTGAACTGGATCGGGCCCGATCCTCGCTGCGGGACATTCAGGCCCGGCAGGTCAACGAGGATATCGCCGAGGAGATGATCTTCAAGCTGGCCAAGATCGATTTTTACGACAAGCGGTTCGACTCGGCGCAGGCGGCCTTTAACCGACTTATGGTCGATTACCCCCGCGGGTTCTATGTCAACGATGCCCTGCAGTTGATGTTGGTGATCGGCGAGGCGGGCGGCAACCAACCGCTCCTGCACGACTACTCGACAGCGTTGCTGTTTGCCGAGCAGCGGCGGTATGACTCGAGCCGGGTGCGGCTGGAGCAGATTGCGGGCGCGGACGATTCCTCACTGGCCGATGTCGCGCTGTATCGGCTCGCCGGCATGTGTATGGATCTGCAGGATTCCACGGCGGCTCTCGGGTACATCGACCGGCTGGCTGCCCGATTCCCGGAATCGTACTATGTCCCGTTCGGGCTAAAAATCAAGGCGGACGCTTACGTTTCTGACCCGGAACGCCGCGAGGAAGGCAAAGCAATTTACCGGACGCTGCTGGAGCGGCATCCGAATTATCCCTTTATCTCCGAGGTCCGCAAGAAGTTACGCGAGCTGGAGTGGGACGTAAAGACCGGCTGATCAGTAGGTTTCGAGCTTTTTGCGGCCATCTTCGAGAGTCCGAATCCGGCGCTCCAGCTGGAAGACCCGATCCTGATAACTCTCGATCTTCTTCTCTTTCATTTTGGTTGTGGTCCGCACCAGCAGGGCAATCGAGATCAGCATGAACAGAACCGAATTGATCTGCCGAAAAATCTCGCCCATGTTGAACACAGAGTCCAGGAACGCCAGGACTCCGAGGACGAAGAGCAAGCTGCACCAGACGAACATGGCGACCTCCGATTAATCCACCCCCAGTCTGGGGGGTAAAATTAAGAGTTGTGCAACATCGAGTTGCCGCTATATTTACGGTTTCACAGAGGGACTGAACCCTAAGTCCTTTATCGGTATGCCTGCAGCACTCGTTTAGGAGGAGATGGTGGCGCAAACACCTTTGCTCGATTCGAACCGATTTGACCGCACCAATGCTATTCTGGCCGGACTGGTGTGGCTGGTGTCATTTATCACCTACGCTTTGACAGTCCAGCCGACATTCTCTTTCTGGGACTGTGGTGAATTCGTAGCCGCCTCCCGGATCCTCGGCATACCGCACCCCCCGGGAACCCCCCTGTTTGTGTTGGTCGGACGGCTGTTCTCGACAATCCCCTTTGTCGAGGATATCTCCCATCGTATCAACTACATATCGGTGATTACGTCGGCCTTCACGGCCATGTTCAGCTACCTGCTGACAGTCCGGCTGGTGCAATATTTCTTCAATGGCGAGAAAGGGGAGCTTTCGAATCGGATTATCGCCTATGTGGGCGGTGTCTCCGGCGCTCTTTTTGTGGCGTTCTCCCGGACCAACTGGGGGAACTCGGTCGAGGCCGAAGTATATGGCATGGCGCTGGCGCTTTCGGTCATGATTGTCTGGCTGGCGCTGCAGTTCCATGAACTGCGGGGCACGGCCAAAGCCTCCAGGCTGCTCCTCCTGGTTATTTTCCTGTCAACGCTCGGCATCGGGGTCCACATGACGGTGTTCCTCGTGGTCCCCATTGTCTCCTTGTTCTTCATTCTCAATCGGGACGCTTCGCCGCGTGACTATGTCTACTTGGGGGGATTCATCATTCTCGAACTGGTCATGATTATCCTGTTCGGCAACGGCCGCGGCGGGCACGTCATATTCTACCTCGCCTCCGCAGTCCTCGGTCTGATCCTCCTCTCCATGCTCTATCGCAAGATAAACTGGGCTGTGCTGATCGGAATCGCATCGGTAGCGACTGTGATGGTGAGCTTTTCGCTCTACATGACCGCGCTCCCCGTCTTTGTCGTGGGCATAATCCTGCTGGGGCTTTACTCCGAGAAGCGCGGGATGCGGTTTGACTGGCGGCTGGGGCTGGCGATCATGGTCGTCGGCCTGATCGGTATGTCGGTGCACGCGTACATTCCGATCCGCTCTGCCCACAACCCGCGAATTGACGAAAATAACCCCTCCCGGGACTGGAGCACCTTCGTTAACTTCCTGGATCGCAAGCAGTACGGTCAGGAATCGATGGTCGAGCGGATGTTCAATCGACGCGGCACCTGGGAAAATCAGTTCGGCCGCCACCCACACATGGGCTTCTGGTCATATTTCGAAGAGCAGTACTCGGAGTCGGGCTGGGGCTTCGCGCCGTTCTTCCTGCTTGGTATGATCGGGCTGCTGGTGGCCATCCGCAAGCGCCAGGAGGTCGGACTGCCGTTTCTCGCGCTGATTGTGATTTGCTCGGTCGGCCTGATCCTGTACATGAATTTCGCCGATGGCACGCAGTACAATCCTCGGACCGGGGATGCCTACCTCGAGGTCCGCGACCGTGACTACTTCTTCACGCCCGCGTTTGTCTTCTTTGGCATCGCCATTGGAATGGGAATCGCCGCGGTGATGATGCTCGTGCGGGATGCCGTGGCGGCCTCGAACCCCGGTCTGCGGCAAACCGTGGTGCGGGTGATGGCGGTACTGGTGCTGCTGCCGACCGTGGCGCTGGCGCACAACTACCATGCGAATGACCGGTCGGGCAACTACATCCCCTACAATTACGCCGCGAACCTGCTCGACTCGGTGGAACCCAACGGGATCCTCTTCACTTCCGGTGACAACGATACTTTCCCGCTCTGGGCCATCCAGGAGGTGTACAACTACCGCAAGGATGTTCGCGTGGTAAACCTGTCGCTTCTGAACACCGACTGGTACGTGCACCAGATGAAGAACCAGTACAAGGTGCCGATCTCGCTCACCGACGAACAGATCCTGTGGAACGATGTCGAGGTTGCGCCCGGGATTACCCTGCCGCGGCCGGACAAGATGTTCCGCGACCGCCCGCGCAACCGCATGGCCTACCTCGTGGCGATGCCGTACGAGGGGGGCGTGATCAAGGTGCAGGACATGATGGTCGACGAAATCGTTATCGAAAACAAGTGGAAGGATCCGATCTACTTTTCGAGCCCGCCGTACGACTCACCGCTGGGGCTGAACAAGCTGACGACTGCGGTGGGCATGGTGTACCGGCTGGATCGCAGGCAGTCGGAACGGCAGATCGACACGGACAAGGGGTTTGACCTTTACAAGAATACCTACCGATTCGACGGTTACGAGAACTCGGAGGTGTACCGTGACGAAAACGCCACCGGCGTGTACATCGGCTACGGCATCAACGCAGTCCGCCTCTGGGACGAGTTTGAGCGGCGCGGGCGGATGGACTCGGCTTTCGCGCTGGCCAACAAGATCATGAACGAGTATCCCGAGTACTGGCAAATGTACCTCCTGGTCGCCAACTACTACGACCGAACCGGTGACTCCCTTCGGGCGGATTCGGTGATGTGGCGTCTGCACGACACGCTCAAGGCGTTCAAAGAGTCGAACGAGGACAACCTGTTTTACCGGACCGACCTCGGTATGATAAAGGTGCAGATAGGCTCGGAACAGGGTAAGCAGGACATGATCGAGGAGGGGTTGGCCCTGATGTGGGATGCTTTCGAGGACAATCCGGAGTCGAGCCATACCTTCCGCAAGCTCGCCACCGTGCTGGGGAACCAACGGCGAATCCAGGATATCCAGCGGGCCGTGACCATGCACGCGAACTACCCGCGTAACCTCGAGGATCCGTACGTTCAGCAGTTGCTCGGCTTTGCGCAGTCGTCGGTGATTCCGCAGGGGGCGAGCGCGACACAGTAAGATCTGCAAGCTGCGAATAGAAAAACGCCTCCGGCGCTGTAGCACCGGAGGCGTTTTCGTATCTTGTGGAGCGGCTACTGAGAGAGCTTGTACCCGGTGGACCGGCGCAGGCCGCCGCCGATCTGCTCCATCATCTTTTCCTCGATGAAGTCGGCCCGGACCGCGAGAGGATCCTCGTTATAGCGGCTAATCAGGCGGTTGACCTCCTGTTCATCGTAGAGCCGGTTCGGTTCGAACTGCGCGAGAATGTACTCCAACAGGTACTTCCGTTTGATCCGCCGGCTGGGGGTGCCGATCACTTCGGCGGATGTCTCCTGCGGGCGCTTGAGTCGGACCGCGCGGCGGGGCGAAGCCGTTGCCGCAGTGCCGTTGCGGTTGGAGCGCTGCTGGAGCCATTCGAACACGCTCTGCTCGGGGATGCGCCAGTCCTTCCCGATCTTGAAGGCGGTTATTTCACCCGCCTGCACTTTGCGGGTGATCACCTGGACGTTCATTTTCAGTTTCTCGGCCAGCTCCGTGGTCGTGAAAAACTCCGTGTTCTTTATCACGCCATCCTTGTAGTCCACAGAGGCTCTCCCATATTTGGCGTTTACAATCGACTCATATCCTGATGGAGCATCGTGTAGTTCACGCTACTTTGGAGTAATTAGGAATATGGTACGGGTAATTCAACAAAAAACATGCAAAGCGCGACGCATTTCGTCACTCGAGTAAACTCTATGCCTCAACGTGCGGAATCGCACTGCATGCGCAGGTCTTCGCGTTACAGACACCGATTGCGATCGGCACTTTTTTTGCTTGGATGATCTTGCCAGATGATGCGAAGGATGGTATATTGAAGCACACAATTCAGGCACCGTCGCCACCAGTAATCCCGGCTTACCTGCCGGCGTCGGCTCATCGCTGAGCCTGTGACACTGCACCGGAATCGGCTCCGCTCGTTACCCTTTCGCGGCATCGCCTGAGCAATCACCCTCCTCCGCTGCCGGAGGCACATCTGGAAAGGAGAGTTGGTATATGCATGCCAAGTCTACCCGCTACCTTGCCCGTGAACCGAGCGACCGGCGTTCTCGTGCCCGGTACGTGTTCACCCTCGACAAGCTCTCGCACCTACCGGAAATGGAGCGGATCAAGCTGGAGGAGGTGATACGGCGATACGCCTTCCGCGCCAACGACTACTACCTCAGTCTGATCGACTGGTCCGATCCCCATGACCCTATCCGCCGCCTGGTGATTCCCCACGAACGCGAGTTGCAGGAGTGGGGACAGCTGGATGCCTCGAAAGAGAGCAAAATCACCGTCCGCAAAGGAGTCCAGCACAAATACGGGAGCACGGTTCTCCTCCTGGTCAACGAAGTCTGCGGCGCTTTCTGCCGCTATTGCTTCCGCAAACGGTTGTTTATCAACGGCAACGACGAAGTCACCTACGACATCACCCCCGGTCTGGAGTATATTCGCGAGCACAGGGAAGTCAGCAACGTACTCCTGACCGGCGGTGACCCGATGATCCTCCAGACACCGAAATTGCGGACGATACTCGGCGCCCTGCGGGAGATCGACCATGTTAAGATCATCCGGATCGGCACCAAGATGCCGGCGTTCAATCCATTCCGGTTTCTCAACGACGACGCACTCATCGATCTGTTCCGGGCCTACTCGCTCCCGGAGCGCCGCATCTATCTCATGTGCCACTTCGATCATCCGCGCGAACTCACGGCCGAGGCCCGCGAAGCGATCAGCCGGGTCATCGGAGCCGGTGTCATCTGCGTGAACCAGAACCCGATCATCAGGGGCATCTCCGATGATGCCGAGGTAATGGCCGAACTGTGGAACGAGTTATCGTACATGGGGGTTGCGCAGTACTACATCTTTCAGGGACGCCCCACAGCCGGCAACGAACCGTACGAAGTCCCTATCGTGGAAGCCTACCGCAAAATCGAGCAGGCCAAGAAGAGGTGCTCCGGTCTGGCCAAGCGGATCAAGTACTGCATGTCCCACGAGTCAGGCAAGGTCGAGATTATCGGAGTCGATCACCGGCATATATACCTGAAGTACCATCGGGCCAGGAACGCGCACGACGAGCAGCGCCTCGTCGTCTGCCAGCGCGATGACAAAGCCTACTGGCTCGACCAATTGAAACCGGCGGACGGTTACCGGAACGATTACTACTCGGAAGAGGGACTGAAGCTTTACGGGTATCAATGATACTGATGGCCGCCAAGTGAGTGAGGCGGAATCAGGCGGTATGGTGGATCAGAAAACCGGGTTGCCCTCGCGCCCGGCGAGGGTGTCGAGGACAGCCCGGAACCGCCTGTCGATGTCGTCCCGATCATTCGGTTCCACAACCTCGCGGCTGACCGCCCGATGGGCCAGTTCGGCGTGGCGCCGTACCGCCTCGCGCTGCTCGCCGCTCGCAACGGTCGATGCCAGCATGCCGAGCACCTCCAGCAGGCGGATACTTACATCCGGCTTGGTCGTGGCGTTCTGACGGATCTGGTGAAACGCCGCATTCATGACGCCGTCGAACGACGTGACATCCAGAATCAGCCGAAGATGCTCCTTTGAGTCGTACCGACGAGACTGAGGAAAGGGACGGGCCGCGATGATACTTACCGCCTCGGCCAGGCGGTCGAGGCAGCTCATTGCCGTGAAAGCGTCATTGATCCCCGGCGAGAGGGCTCGCAACGCCACCTCCACAAGCTGCGTGATCGAGAATTCGATGTCCTGCAAAGGAGTGCGTTGGACGCCGACGATAAAACACTTGCGGACTGCTTTCTCGAAATCGAAGTCAAAGTCCCGTTTCGGAGTATAGGCCGCCAGGGCTGTGCGGGAGAAGACAAAGTCCCCCGGACGGTATCGGGACTTGATGATCAAATCACGTTCTATGGCCAGATCCATCAATCCTTCCTCATTAATAGCCTTCAGGTAGCCATCGAGCTTGGCCACGACCACGGGGGCATCGGCGGGGAATTCCCGACCGGCGATCGGCGTCGGATGAACCGGTAACGATTGGGTTCCCCGCTCGGGCAGCATCCGGTCGATCGCACTCAGAAGGTCGCGGTAAGCTCTCTGGACGATTGTGGTAGCCTGAATGGAACTGGCGATGTGGTGGAAGAAATATACGAGCAGACTGAGATCTATGATCGTGAGGAGGATCCCGACTGAAACGGCCAGTTTAGGCGGTTTGGTCCCTGAACTTACATTGCCGATCGAGTTGGCCGCAAGCAGACAATAGATGAAGGTGCCGATGTAGGCGCCGAGAACGACCTGATTTGCACGGTCCTTCATGAAATTGCGCAGCAGGCGGGGCCCGTACTGGTTCGACGTTATGGTCAAGGCGACCATAGTGATAGAGAAAGTCACGCCGGCAACAGTAATCACCGATGCGCCGAGAGCGGTGAGGAATGCACGGGCGCCATCGGTGTCGCCCGCATATAGCCAGGGATTGAGGGACTCTGAGAAGAACAAGATCTGCTGATCGATATAGACCATGAGATGCGCCAACACGATGTAGCCGACAACGAGTAATCCCGGCATGAACCAGAAACTGACGGAGACGGACTCCCACAGTGACGCGATCTTTGCCTTCATTCACCATCCATTCCAAAGCAACCAGGGACATGAGGTTCGACATTCTGTCCGAATACCCCCATGGAGATGTTCGCCATTAAGAGGAATGGCGGTCGATGCTGGTATTGCAGTAACCCAGCGTACAGCGGATTCGTTTCCCTGAAGGTCTGTGGATAACGCGGGCGCTGCTGAAAACCGAGGATGTGTGGATAACTTCGCCGCCGGACCGGAGGCAACCGGTCCGGCCGATATTAAGTCGCTATTTCACTTACGATTGTAGACGGTCGTCGAAGCCTGATCGGTGGGGAGAATGACAACTTCACTGATAGTCACGTGGGCCGGCCGATCAGCTACCCAGACTACTGCCTCGGCGACATCATCTCCAGAAAGCGGCCGAACGCCCTTGTAAACCTGGGCGGCACGATCGATATCGCCGTGAAACCGCACCTGAGAGAATTCCGTCTCCACCATACCGGGGTCGACGGTAGATACGCGCACCGGAGAATCAATCAGATCGAGGCGCATCCCCTTGGTCAGGGCATCGACAGCATGTTTAGTGGCGCAGTATACGTTGCCGCGGGGGTAGACTTCGTGACCTGCGATCGAACCTATATTAATGATGTGACCCCTCCGTCGCGCCACCATGCCGGGGATAACTGCGCGGCTGACATAGAGCAGCCCCTTGACGTTGGTGTCAATCATCTCCTCCCAGTCCTGGATCACCCCCTCATGGATCTTGTCCAGCCCCCGGCTGAGTCCGGCGTTGTTCACAAGGATATCGATAGACTGCCAGGGTCCGGGCAAAGCCGCAATAGCCGTATCCACAGCGCCTCGGTCACGGACATCGACCTCAATCAGGTGGCTCTCCACCCCCAAGGACCGGGAAAGCTCTTCCAGGCGGTCCTTGCGACGCGCAAGAAGAATGAGGCGGGCTTTGCGTTCAGCAAATTTGCGGGCACAACCTTCGCCAATGCCGGCGGAGGCGCCGGTAATCATAACAATCTGTCCCGAGAGATCCTGCATCGGTAGTCCTTCACGTTGCTGATGGCTTTTGCGGCAATGTAGGAAATTGCCGAAGCGCCGTCAACCCATGTCCGGAAGGATCAGGAGTGTCCGTGAGTGTAGTCCGAACGCAATCAAGTGAGGGGACCGGACCACAGAAGGCTGGTTGGAATCTGCACATGTCGTGGGACAGTAAATGTTAGGTTACTGCTAATCAAGAGATTAGGTATGTCCGACAAGTTGGGCCGTCCGGCGGGCCGTGGCAGGACGTATGCGAGTGTTTCATCCCAGAAGTGTAAATTCTTGTCCGTTTCAACCCGATACAGTTATTGAAGGCGCTGTCACCGGGTGTACGGACGCAACAGGGAGACCGGCACCATGAAGCAGTCGAATGGAAGCGCCCGAAGGAGAGTGAACCCGACCGGATTGCCGAAGAAGACGTACTGGCACTTGTACAGTCTTCAGACGCTCGAGTCGGACAAACTGGCCCGCATCGTCAATAAGATTCTGAACCGGGAATATGTGTTGATTAAGTAGTTTTTGACTTGACGATGCTGTGGCCCGGCGGTACTTTCGGGAATTGTTGAGAACGGGCTATCGCCGGTTCTCAATCACCCGACAGCACCATGTGAGAGTTTACAGCATGTTTAAGAAGAAACTGACGTTCATGCTCATCCCCCACTCGATGGGCATCTCTCGCCAGGTCCGGATTCCCGTTGCAGTCATCTACCTCGCCATCGGAGGCGTTCTGCTGTTGGTGTTCGCGAGTTTCTACTTGTCGGCCCAGTTTTTTGCGGATAAGGTTGATGCTCAGGAGTTGACCCGGCTACGCACCGAAAACGAGTCCCTTCGGGGCCAGTATGAGCGCATCCAGTCGGACTTGACCCTGGTCGAGCAGCGCTACGATCAGTTGGTCGAGAAGGAAGTCAAGATTCGGGCGCTCTTCGGCTTACCCGAAATCGACGTCGAGGTCCGGCAGCTCGGTGTCGGCGGCCCGGCGGCGCCGCAACTCGCGATTATGTCCGAGACACGCCGCGAAGCGGTCGTCACGGATCACCGGATCGACCGGCTCCTCACCCTGTCGACCTACGAATTGGGGAAGTACGGCGAGGTGGAAGAGGAACTCCGCCGCCTGAAGGATCGCCTTGACCACACCCCGTCGATCTGGCCCACCCAGGGATGGCTCTCCCGCGGTTACGGGATGAAGTTCGATCCCTTTACCGGATTGAAACAGATGCACCGCGGTCTCGATATCGCCGGCCCGACCGGGACAAGGATCGTGGCGTCGGGCGATGGTCGTGTCAAGTACGTCGGTGTGAACGGCGGCATGGGCAAAACCGTGATCATCGATCACGGCTACGGATTTGAGACCTACTACGCACACCTTTCCGACTACAAGGTCAAGCGCGGCCAGAAGGTCAAGCGCGGTGAAGTGATCGGGTTGATGGGATCGACCGGTTACTCGACAGGACCGCACCTGCACTACGAGATTCAGCGCAACGGCAAGAATCTGGATCCGCGCGGGTTCATCCTCAACTGAACCAGACGGTACACCCCTGAAGATTTCGGCGCCCATACCGGGCGCCGTTTTTTTTTGCGCGACCGGTCGCACGCAGCCGCACGATCACCCAAACGCACCGGCGATCGGTTTCGTTTGCGGGAATCAGCCCACTAGGAACTTTGCCGTGAGCGTGCCGTTATAGCTGACAGACATAAACCGGTGCACATGATGAAAAAACGAATATCGGCAGAGTTCAAGGATGCGACGCCGGATGCGGAAGACCGCGATGAACTGCGGGTCAAGGAACTGATCCGCGAGATCAAGCGGGGAGATCAGCATGCGTTCACCGAACTGGTGCGGCGCTATCGGGCCCAGGTCGCGGCGCTGGCCTACAAAATGGTCGGCGACTACGACGAAGCGGCCGATATCACCCAGAATGTCTTCGTCAAAATGTCCCGCAATATCTGGCGCTACGATGAACGGAAGAAGTTCTATACGTGGCTGTACCGAATCACCGTCAACGCCTCGATCGACTACATCCGCAAACACAGCCGTCACCGCCACGAACCCCTGGAGAATTTTCAAAACGTCCTGGAGCACCTGGATCACGGTCCCGATGCTTCTTACCGGCTGCAGCAGATCGATGACTACATCCGACAGGCGACCGAGTCGCTCAATGACAAGCAGCGCTCGGCCTTCGTGCTGCGCGATGTCGAAGGATGCAAAATCGATGATGTCGCCAACATCATGAACATGCCGGAAGCGACGGTTCGGTGGTACCTGCATCGGGCGCGAACCAAGATCCGACGCGAACTGACGCGGAAGTGCCCGCACTTGCTGATGCTGTTCGGAATTAAGTAGAATTGCCCATTTTCGTCTACCTCTTCCGGGCGCAACGGTGTATTATGCCTTCAATTGGTATAACTTGCAGGCGGCGGTAGTACCCCAGCGAAGGAAGAAGGCTATGGGCAAGTTACACCAGCTGCATCTGGCGATTGAGGGGATGCATTGCGCCGGCTGCGTGGCCAACATCGAGCGAACAGTAGGCGGCCTCAAAGGCGTCGCCGACTGCCGGGTCAACCTCGCGACCAGGGCGGCCGTGGTCGAGTTCGACCGTCAGACAGCCACCGAACAGCAAATCATCCGGACAATTGCGGACCTTGGGTTCGGCGCTCGCATCGGCCAGCCGGATCTGCTTACGGCCAACCGCGCAGAGATGAGAGCGGCGTTGCGGCGGTTTGTCGCCGGAGCGGTGCTCAACATCCCCCTCATGGTTCTGGCCATGTGGCCGATGGGGGGACGTGGATATCTCGTTTCCGAAGCTGTCGACGGCTCGCTGCAAGCGGTATTCTCCCTCATTGTGCTGTTGCTTGGCGGATCCACCATCCTCTCTGATGCCTTCAGACAGGCCCGGCACTTCCGCGCCAACATGAACACCTTGATAGCCCTGGGTACCCTCACGGCCTTCGGATGGAGTGCCTGGGCACTCGCCGAGAATGTCTTCGACGGCGCTTCGCAACCGCTCTACTTCGACTCCGCTGGCATGATTATCGCGCTCATCCTGCTCGGACGGTACCTCGAAGCCCGGTCCAAAGGCCGGGCGGGAGAGGCCATTCGGGCGCTGATTTCCCTGCAACCGGCAGTGACGACGGCGATCATCGGCGGCGTGGAAGTGGATATCGAGGCCGCAGCGGCACGCCCCGGGATGATCCTCCGTGTCCGACCGGGAGAACGAATTCCGGCCGACGGCCAGATCACAGATGGCGCACCGGTGGTCGATGAATCAATGCTGACCGGTGAGTCGGTCCCGGTGGAAAAGAAGGTGGGGGATCCGGTGATTGCCGGGGCTCTCAACGGAAACGTCCCGTTCCTCCTGCAGGTGACCGCGTCGGGGCACGACTCCTTCCTTGCCAAAATCATCCGCCTGGTTTCTGAGGCGCAAGGGAAGAAGGCCCCCGTCCAGAAACTGGCCGACCGCGTGGCCGGAGTCTTCGTACCGATTGTGCTCGCCCTGGCGGCGTTGACGCTCGGACTATGGCTGTGGCTTGCCCCGGGCAGCGACATGATGATGCGGAGTGTAATCTCCGTGCTCATTATTGCCTGCCCCTGTGCGCTGGGTTTGGCGACTCCGACAGCCATTTTGGTCGGAACGGGGCGGGCGGCACGGGCTGGAATCATCATCCGGGGCGGGGATATCCTCGAACGCATCACACAGGTCGATACTGTTGTCTTCGACAAGACCGGTACGCTCACCCACGGCGAACTTCATGTGATTGGCATACACACATTTAACGGAATCCCTGAACGGGAGCTCATTGGTATCGTCGGAGCGGCGGAGATGATGTCGGAGCACCCCATTGGGCGGGCTGTGGCTCGCTACATATGCCGCCAGCACATTCGCCCTGTCCCGGTTGAGCGGGTCAAAGCGGTGCCGGGGTATGGGCTCACGGCCGAGTACCACCGTAAACGGCTCGTGATCGGCAACCGCCGGCTCCTTGAGCAGGAGCGGGTGCGGTTCGGCGCACAAATCGAGGCCGTTGACGAAGCGATGCAGAAGGGGCACTCGGTTGTCCTCGTGGCGCTCGATGGCGAACTGGTGGGAATGCTCGACGTCGTCGATCGCCTGCGCGTGGATGCCCGGGAAGTTATCACCGACCTCCGGAAGAACCGTAAAATCAGCATGCTATCGGGAGACACCCGCAAGACGGCGGAGGGGATCGCAAAGGTCCTGGATTTGGACCACTTCGAAGGGGAGATCCGGCCGGACCAAAAACAGGAGATCATCAAATCCTATCGCAAGGCCGGAAATGTCGTGGCGATGGTGGGCGACGGCATCAACGACGCCCCCGCGCTGGCCGCAGCCGATGTCGGGGTGGCGATCGGATCGGGGACCGACGTCGCGATTGAAACAGCCGATGTCGTGCTCGTGCGATCGGAGTTGAAGGCGGTGCCGGCGATGTTTGCGGTGGCGAAACAGACGATGCGGGTGATCAGACAGAACCTGTTCTGGGCCTTCGCCTACAACGTCGTGGCGATTCCGATCGCGGCCGGACTGCTGTATCCGGCGTTCGGGTTGACTTTGACGCCGATGATCGCGGCCGGAGCGATGGCCTTTTCGTCGGTCTTCGTCGTGACCAATTCCCTGCGGCTGAGCCGGCTGCGGCTGTAGATTCGTGTTCAGAAGACCGGTAGGCACAAACGGGCGCTTCGGATGAAGCGCCCGTTTGTGTTTTAATCTGCCGACCCCCTCTTAGAGACCGGCAAACTGAACATCGGTGAAGTACATGCTTGGACGCATGAGGGCCGTGCCGGGGCAGGGATCGTTCCCCATTTCGGTCAACTGGTTCATGAATTCGAGGATGTTGCCGGCGATATTCATCTCGCTCACCGGATGGACGCGACGGCCGTTCTCGACATACTGCCCGATAATGCCGACAGAAAAGTCGCCGGTCGCGGTGTTGGAATTGCCGCCGATGAAGCTGGTGACGAGGATACCGCGCTTCATGCCGGCGATCAAATCCTCAAGGGATCGCGTGCCATACTCGAAAACAGTGTTGGTCGAACCGCTGACAGTCGGCTCCAGGTTGAGCTTCCGGGCGTAGTAGTAGTTGACGTAGTACTCCTTGAGCACGCCCCGATCGATCATTACGCGGCGCTTGGTCGCCATACCGTCACCGTCGTACACACGGGAACCGAAGCCGCCGACGATAAACGGATCATCGATGAGCGTGAACTTGTCGGAGGCGATCTTCTCCCCCAGCTTCCCGGCCAGGAAGGACCGCTTCTGCTGAATGTTGCCGGCGCGCATGCCGGCGGTGAGGATACCGATCATTCGCGAGGCGACGCGGTTCTCGATAACCAGATCGTAGCGCCCGGAGGCCAGCTTCCTCTGGCCGATCATCGCAACAGCCCGCCCGACCGCCTTGCGGGCGATCTCTTCCGGCGAAGCGAGGTCTTTGCGGAATCGGACGCTCGAATCCTGGTAATCTGAGGGCCGGGCCTCGCCTTCGCCGCGCACGGACACTTCGGTCCAAAGGCCGAATTCGGTTCCCCGGCGCGCCCCTTCGAAGCCATTGCTGTGCACCCGGACCTCCTCGGCATACTCGTCGCCGAATGCGGCCCCGCAGGTGACGATCTTGTCGGACATCGCCCGGGCCGCCTTCTCGGTTTGCAGCGCCAGCGCCACCCGTTCCTCGGAGGTCAGCCCCTCGTAGGTGTCGTCGGAAGTCTTGAGGTCGATTTGCTGCATCCCTTCGTAGTACTTCGGATCAGGCAGGCTCCGCTCCGCGTCAACCGCAAGGTAGCGGGTCATCGCAACGGCCTCGGCCAGAAAATCATCGAGGGAGTTGCGGCGAAGGTCGCTGGTCGTATACAGCGAGTAGCGGCCGTCGACATACATGTCGATGCCCAGCGAACTGGAGGTCGATTCCCGAAGCCGTTCGACTTCCTGGTCGCGGACCTCGACCGTAATCGAGCGGCTGTGGTTAAGGGTTGCGGCGACGCCGCCGGCGCCTTTGGCCTGGGCCTGCCGCACCACCCATCGGGCCAGATCAAGTCGTTCTGCAGTATTCATATCTCGATTGCCTCATTCTCTGGTTGCGCGATTCTTCAGGCGGACTTCCCGCCGACCGTCAGGGCCGATACGAGTATCGTGGGCAAGCCCATGGAAACCGGTACCCACTGGCCGTCCTTACCGCATGTGCCGCCTCGCGAGGCCAGCGCGAAGTCATCGGCGACCATCGTCACACGCTTGAGCACCTCGGGGCCGTTGCCGATCAGATTGACGTCCTTGATCGGGCGCGTTAGCTTGCCGTCCTCGATCAAGTAACCGCTCTTGACATAGAACGTGAAGTCGCCGGGACCGATGCGCACCTCGCCATTGGTGAAGTCGTCGCAGTAAACGCCTTTCTTCACGCTGGCGATGATCTCGTCTTTCGTATGCGGTCCGGGGAGCATGTACGTGGAGCGCATGCGCGGAACCGGGGGGTACCGGAAGGACTCGCGCCGCCCGTTGCCGGTTGGCCGGACCCCGTAGTGCTTCGCGCTGATGAGGTCGTGCATGTAGGATTGCAGGATGCCGTCTCTGACGAGGAACGTCTTCTCGGTGTCGCTGCCTTCATCGTCGATGTTGATCGAGCCCCGGGCGTGCGGGTACGTGCCGTCGTCGACGATTGACACGATCGGTTCGGCAATCGGCTTGCCGATGGCATCGGAGTAGATTGATTCGTTGCGACGGTTGCAGTCGGCTTCCATGCCATGCCCGATCGCTTCGTGAAGCATCATTCCCGATCCGCCGGCAGCCAGCACGACAGGCATTTCCCCGCCCTCGGGTTGGATTGCATCGAGCTGGTTGAGGGTGCGACGCACCGCCTCACCGGACACCAGATTCATGGTCTCAGGGCTGAAGAAGCTGATATCGTTGCGGCTGGTCAGCGAGTACCAGCCCTCTTCCCGGCGGCCGTTCTGTTCGGCCGAGCAGCTGGCGCTGATTTCGGCCATCGGACGGTAGTCGCTGCGAATAATGCCCTCGGAGGTCGCCACCAGAATTCGCGACGTCGCGTCGCGGTAGGTGACGCTGGTCTTGACAATGCGGCTGTCGGCGCCTGAGATCTGCTGGTCCAGGTGCTGGAGAATGGGGATTTTGCGGTCGATACCGATGTCCTCCCACGGGACCTGAATCGGGTAGTAGCTCGCTGCCGGTTTGTACAGAAGGCCCGACGGCGCTTCGGTGGAACCGGAGCGGGCGATATTGGCCGCGGTGCGGGCCGCCTTGAGCATCGCCTCGGCGGTCAGTTCCTCGGTAAACGAGAAGCCGGTGCGGTCCCCTTCGATGACGCGGATCCCCACGCCGTAGTCGACCGACGTACCGGCGCGATTGACGGCGTTGTCCTGCAGGCCAACGTAGTTGGAGACAGTATGTTCGAAGAAGAGGTCGCAGTAGTCGCCGCCGCGTTCGAGGGCGGTCGCCATGACGCGACGGATCAAGGTCTCATCAACTTCGAACCATGACAGGTAGTCGGCAAGAACGGCGGATTCATCGGGACCGGCGAAGGCGCGGACCGGGTCAAAACGCAGGATGGCCGGCACGGCGGCCAAAGCCGCGACCTTGGCTCCAGCGACGATGAACTGCCTGCGGGTGAATGAAGCCATTAGCAATTCCTCCATGTGACGACGGACAGGTCTCTGAAGTGCGACCGGATAGGGCGGGCATAGGCGACCGGACGCTCCATACTCGGGCATACGCAAAAATAGCGACAAAGTTGTCCCCGTGAAACGGGTGATTGCACCTTTTTTCTCGTCGGAAAGAGCTGTCTGACACAACCTGACGGACCACCGCCGCCCTCCGCCTCAACTCGGCCATGCATCCGCCGATACTGATGGTAGCAGGCTGATGCGACCCTGGGGGCAGGGTCCATTCCACGGGAAAACGACGCCGCATGGGTTCGCGTTGGGCGAGCCTTGGGGTACTGGCAATTCGGGCGAGCCACAGTCAGGGTTGGTCGCGTACGCCGGTCATGTTTTGGCCGGCGTTTTTTTGTGCCGTGCGCCCGGGAGAGGAGAATTTTCCCCTTTTGCCAAACGGAACCTCAGGTGTTACATTGCCTTCTGTCGGCAAACGAAGAGGTAGCATGGCCCGGTTTCATTTGACCCCTCGGGGAGCACTTATAGCCTTTGTCGTGCTTTCGACGGCGGCCATCGCCCAGATGGTCTGGTGGATCATTTTCATGGCCCGCCTGGTCGATGAGAAGGTCGATCTGGCCGCTCAGTATGGCGCCGACCCGGCCACGATCGAACAGCTGCACGATCAGGAGATCGGCCGGCAGATTATGGTCGGCATGGAGGGGATCTTCTTCCTCGTCCTGATTCTCGGCGGGGGCTGGCTGATCTACCGCTCGCTGGTCAAGGGAGAGGAACTGAAGTTTCACCAGCAGAATTTCCTCATGGCCGTGACCCACGAACTCAAGACGCCGCTGGCGTCGATCAAGCTCTATATCGACACGCTGAAATCACCGAAGATCCCGGACGAGAAAAAGGCCGGGGTGCTGCCCCGGATGCGAGAGGATCTGGAGCGGCTGGAGAAGCTGGTGGACAACATCCTGGAAGCGGGGCGCTTCGAGCGGTCGGGGTACCGCCTGCACCGTCAGGCGGCCGACCTCGGACGGCTGGCCGCTGAACGACTCGAGGCTTTGGGAAGAATACCCAGGCCGAAACCACTGCAGGTGCGAAAGAACCTTCCGCCACAGGTGTTCGTTACGGCTGATACGGAGGCGCTGTCCCGGGCATTCGATGCCGTGCTGGAGAACAGCCTGAAGTATAACGATGAAGATGCGGTTGAATTGGCGGTGACGCTGGAATCGGACGGGCGGATGGCCCGGCTGGTGATCGCGGACAACGGCATCGGGCTGAGCCGCGACAATCAAACGGCGATTTTCGATCGGTTTTACCGCGTCGGCTCGGAACTGAGCCGATCGCATCCCGGGTCGGGACTGGGGCTGTACCTGGCCAGGGAGATCGTGCAGGCTCACGGCGGCACAATCACCGCGGAATCGGACGGACCCGGGCAAGGCGCGCGGTTTACCATAACCCTGAAGGTGGAGCCGGGAAATGAAGACGATACTGCTGGTTGAGGATGACCCGAATCTGGCCGACGGCCTGATTCTCAATCTCGAGGCAGAGGGCTACCAGGTGGTGCACATCGCCAACGGAAACGAGGCGGTCGAGGAGTTCAAACGGGGGAATTTCGACCTCGTGCTGCTGGATATCATGCTGCCCGGGGTGGACGGGCTGACGATCTGCAAACGCCTTCGAACCGAGGGATACCGTATACCGATCCTCTTCATCACGGCGCGCAGCCAGACCGAAGAGAAGATCGAGGGCCTGGTTGCCGGCGGCGACGACTACATCATCAAGCCATTCGATATGGCCGAGCTGCTCGCACGCATTCAGGGGATCTTCCGCCGGCAGGCCTGGCTGGCCTCAGGGGACGATCAGCTGGGCGAGCAGTATGAGTTCAACGGACGGCGAATCAACTTCAAGACGTTCGAGGCTTCGGGACCGGGCGGCACGGTGCCGTTGACCCACAAAGAGTGCATGGTCATGAAGTACCTCGTCGAGCGAACCGGCGAGGTGGTCAGCCGGGATCAACTACTCGACGCCGTATGGGGATACCACACCTATCCGACCAATCGGACGATCGACAATTTTATCCTGAAGTTGCGGAAGGTGTTCGAGGACGATCCCAAGAACCCGCAGTATATCGAGACCATCCGCGGCGTGGGCTACCGGTTCTCGAAGCCGCAGGCGTGAGAGGGAGGGACAGATCATATGGCAACGGCTTCCCATGGGGAAGCCGTTGCCGTTTTGAGGAGGCCGATCGTCCGAGGGGAGGACGGTATGCCCATAACGGGGAACTAACCCTCTCTCTAAAGGCTGATGCCCGCCACCAGATAGGCGATCTCAGCTTCGGGATTCAGAATAAACGAGACGCTCAGCGGAATCGTAAAACTCTCGCTCACCCTGATCTCCCGCCCCGCCGTCACGCCCAGGTTAATCACTTCCAGATCGTCAGTACCGTAGTAGGCAGGGTTCTCCTTGCTGCCGCCGGCGGCCCCGACAAACAGGTCGAGAGTGGTCGCGTCAAGCGCGAAAGACGCATCGAGCTGAAAGTAGGTGTTGTTGCCGGCATCGTTGTACACATTGACGAATCCTGAGAAGGAGAGCGGGAACTTCTCCGGTCCGCCGATCGTTCCGCCGACTTCCAAGGTGTGAGCGCCCGCGCCCGAGGGATCGTCATAGTCGTTGAAATTGAAGAACCGCACCCCTTTGTTGGGGAAGTAGTAGTCGGTGACCAGGGCCGTGAGGGTCACCTTGTTTTCGATGGCATGGGTATAACTGAGCCAGAGGTCGATTTCATCGACATCGGAATGATCGCTGAACATAGTGTAGGCTCCCCAGGCGCCAAATTGAGCGCCGGAGTAGTTGACGGCCACAGTCGGCTGGAGGCTCGCGGTGTTGCCGATGTCGAGGCCGCGCCAGACATACCGGCTGACGAAATCAACCGATGCATCTGCGGTCACGGGCTGCTGGGCCCAAGCGCCCCACAACGGCAGCGCCGCGACCAGCAGCAGGCATACGGCGAAGTACTTCATGGTGTCTTCCTTGTCCTTCGAGTGTTGAGGTCGTTAGAGGCTTCGGCCGCTCGCGGTCGTGTCATAGTAGGCCTCTTCGCCATGCAGAGTCATATCGAGCATGGCTTCCTCGGATTCGGTCGTGCGTACCTTCGTTACCTTGTTGATCACCCAGAGCATGCCGTAGGTGAATGCGAAAGCGTAAATCGATGACACGACAATGGCCACAAGCTGCTTGACGAAGAAGTCGCCGCCCCCGTTGAAAAGACCGTTCGCGCCGGCCGGATTGACCGAAAGGGTGCCGAACAACCCGAGCATGACGACACCCAGCGCTCCGCCGACGCCGTGCACTCCCCAGACATCGAGAGCGTCATCCCAGCGGAGCTTGTTTTTCAGGTTGACCGCGGCGTAACAGACAAGGCCCGCGGTAATGCCAATCAGTGCCGCACTAGTTGTCGAAACGTAACCCGCAGCCGGAGTGATCGTCGCGAGACCTGCCACTGCCCCGGTGAGCAATCCGACAAATTTGGGCTTCTTCTCAAGGCTCCAGGCCAGCAGCATCCAGGTGATAGCCGCAAAGGAAGCGGCGATATCGGTGTTCAGGAAAGCGAGCGCCGTGATCGAGTCGACTTGCAACTCGCTGCCGGCGTTAAAGCCATACCAGCCGAACCAGAGCAATCCGGTGCCCAGCGCCACCAGCGGAATGCTGTGCGGCACAGCATCGGCGACCCGCCGTCGACCGACAAACAGCACCGACGCGAGCGCCGCCATGCCCGCGATGTTGTGCACGGCAATACCGCCGGCGAAATCGAGCACGCCCCACTTAGCCAACAGACCGCCGCCCCAAATCATGTGGACGAACGGGAAATACACCAGAATCAGCCACGCGCTCAGGAACAGCAGATAGGCGGGAAAGCGCACCCGATTGGAAAACGCGCCACTGATGAGGGCGGGGGTGATGATGGCGAACATCATCTGGTACGCGATGAAGACCAGCAGGGGAATTTTGCCCACGCCGTACGGGGTCATCGGGTCGATACCCTGCAGGAAGGCCCAATCAAGGTTACCGATGATGCCCCCCTCTCCCCCGCTAAAGCAGAGCGAAAAACCGACAGCCCACCAGATGACGGTGGTGAGCCCCATGGAAACAAAGCTCTGGATCATGATGGCCAGAACATTCTTCCGGCCAACCAGTCCGCCGTAGAAAAAGGCCAGGCCCGGTGTCATGAGCATCACCAGGCTGGTGGCCACCAGCATAAAGCCGGTATTTCCGGTGTCGAACATGCAGCGACTCCTTGTTGTGTGGACACGGCGACCGGACGTCGCCTGTTTAATCTACATTAAGGAGAGGAAAGTTGAGGAGATAGACAATCAGGGAAACCCTGATTGTGGGCGGCGTTATCCCTGATGGCCCGGCAGAGAGATCACTCGAGCGGGGTAAGTCCCTCGCGCACGGCGTACTTGGTCAGTTCGGCCACCGAGCGAATATCGAGCTTATCCATAATCTGCTTGCGATGGGTTTCGACGGTCTTGACGGAGATATTGAGGCGAGTGGCCATTTCCTTCGTCGACTTCCCTTCCGCCAGCAACTGCAGCACCTCCCGTTCGCGGGCGCTGAGGAGCGTGAAGGCGGTGGGTTGCTCGCCCGTGGACAGTTTGACATAGTCGTTGACGACGATGTTCGTGATGCGATCGCTCAGCCGGATGCGACCCTGAAGGACGTCGCGGATAGCATCAACAAGCTCTTCGAAGGCGGAGTCCTTGAGCAGGTATCCTGCCGCCCCGGCGCGGAGAGCCTCAGCGACATAGCGGCGGTCGGAATGCATGGAGAGGATGATGATTTTGATCGACGGGCGTTCGGCCAGGACCTGCCGCGTCACCTCGATACCATTGAGGTCAGGCATCGAAATGTCCATGAGAATGATGTCTGGAGCGAGCTCCCGGGCAAGCCGAAGAGCCTCCGAACCGGAGCTGGCTTCGCCGGCAATGACAACATCCTTCAGGTTGCCGAAAAGCGTGCGCAGTCCATCGCGGAAGAGCTTGTGATCATCGGCCAGCAGCATACGAATCGGCATATCACCCTCCTGCCAGTGTGCCTGCCGGCACGTCGATCCGGATAGTGGTGCCCCGGCCGGAAGCGGACTCGACAGCCATCGTTCCGCTCAGGCAACTGAGGCGTTCGCGGATGCTGAACAGCCCGAAGCCTTCGGCGTCGCCGGATCGAGTCATCAGGCAGGCAGCGTCGAAACCGGATCCATCGTCGCTTACGACCAGAGTGAGACGGTCCACGTGTCGCTGAAGCTCGATATCGACGCAGTGGGCCGAGGCGTGTTTGGCCGCATTGAGAAGCAGCTCCTGGGCGGCCTGGAAAAGCAGGACCCGCAGATCGTCGTCGAGTTGACCGGCGGGAGACGCGATGTGAACGGTCACGCTGAATCCAAATCGCTTCTGGGACTGCTCGGCCAGCCACTCAAGGGCCGATTCCAGGCCGAGTTCGTACAGCACCGGCGGACTGATCTGGAACGTAAGGGTGCGGGTGTACGCAATAGTCTCATCGAGCAGGGTGAGGACTTCGCTCAGGTTGTCGTAGAGGCCGGAAAAGACGCTGTTCCCACGGAACTGCGCCACGCGCATACGGATGAGCGCGAGCGCCTGGCCGATATGGTCGTGGAGATCGGTCGCTATGCGCCGTCGGTGGCGCTCCTCGGACAGGGACAGCTCGGAAGCCAGCCGCCGGAGTTGCGCCTGGTACCGGACGATCTCCACCTGAGCCTGACGGTACTGCTCGATCTGCGCCTGCAGGGCGGCCGTACGTTGTGAGACCGTCTTCTCGAGCCCGGCCTGTGCCGCCTGCAAATCCTCGATCGCGTGCCGCCGCTGGATGTGTGAGCGCAGCATATCCGCGATCGAGTCGATTAACTCCCGCTCCTCGGCCAGAAAGGGCCCCTCCGATTCCGCAGGGCGAAATTCCCGGTAGGCGATATCGATGCGGCCGGTCTCACCTGCCCGGGTTGGAAACGTGGCGCTCTGCATCCAGGGAGACTCGGCAAAATCGGCGGAAGCATACGCGGCCGTTCCCAGATGAATTCTCGCAGATGTGACCTCCGGATACTGCCAGGCGCCGGGCAACAACGCGACAATCTCTGCAAGCGCGGCCGGAAGCGGACGGGAATCGTCCTGGAGTATCCGGGCGGTGCTGTGGAGTGCCGTCAGTTCCTTGACGCGTTCGCGCAGTTTGTGGACGATCTGGTCGTGTGGATCCCTGGTAGTCATCGCAGTTGTTCGTTCGCCTATTGCACGGGTATGTTTTGGCTCAAGATAGCAGAGGCGGCGAATGAGGGCAACCGGAACCTGCCGGGCAGCACTTCCCGGCCGGGAAACCTGAAGCCCGCCTTCCTTGTTTCGGAAAGACAATGTTCTTTAACCGGACCAGAAAGGAAGGCTTGACACCATGATCGCGGTGCGCAAAGCGAACGAACGGGGCCACTTCGACTACGGCTGGCTCAACACCTACCACACCTTCTCATTCAACGAATACTATGACCCGATGTTCTTGGGCTTCCGGTCGCTTCGGGTCATCAACGAGGATCGCGTACAGCCGGGAACCGAATTCCCGACCCACGGCCACCGGGACATGGAGATCATCTCGTACGTCATCGACGGCGAGCTGTCGCACAAAGACAGTATGGGAACCGGCTCGGTGATCCGGCCCGGCGAAGTGCAGAAGATGTCGGCCGGGCGGGGAATCATGCACAGCGAACGGAACAACGCCGAGGACAGGGTGACCCACTTCCTCCAGATCTGGATCATCCCGAGCCAGAAGGGACTGCCGCCCGATTACCAGCAGATCAGGATCGACGAGCTGTCGCGGCAGAATGAACTGCTCCTGGTCGGCTCACCCAATGAGCCAGACAGCCGCAACGTCCGGATCAATCAGGACGCAAAGCTCTACACCTGCCGCCTCGACGAGGGCAAAACGACCAAAGCCGACCTCGCCGAAGGCCGCCACGGCTGGGTGCAAGTGATTTCCGGAGAGGTGGCGGTCAATGGACAGCCGCTTTCGGCTGGCGACGGCGCGGCGATCAGTGACGAACGGGAGGTGCTGTTTACCGGCCTTCGCGCAGCCGACTTCCTGTTCTTCGACCTGGCCTGATACGCGGGCACCGACGGTCCTTCCCCGGCGCGGGCCGGCGTACCGCTGCGGTGTGCTCAGGAGACCATGACAAGGTCTCCCCGTACAGTACCCCGCTGCCATCGCCCATATATCAAAGTTGACACCGCCTGCAACGCACCTGTAGAATTCGGTGAGGCCGCCGCTGTCTGGACCGGGCGCCTCATGGGCAGAATGCCGCGGATCCGAATCCCCCCGGCGTCGTATCAAGAGGGACAGGCGTATCGGACATCGTGCCCTCACAATGGAGATTGGCAGCGAATGGGACATCTCAAGCGATATCGGCAAATTGCGACAGCCCTGGTCCGCCACGGCCTGAACTACCTCGTCGGCGTGTTCGGACTCGAGCGGTTTGTCCCGTTTCCCCGGAGTGTGTTCGGTCAGGGCCACCGCGAGGAGAGGATATCGCCGGCCGAGCACATGCGGCTCGCGATCGAGGATCTCGGCGCCACCTTCATCAAGCTCGGGCAGATTCTGTCAACCCGCCCCGACCTTCTCCCCCCCGATTATCTCCGCGAACTGACCAAACTCCAGGATGACGCCCAGCCGATTCCGCGCGATTCGGCCGAGTGCCTGATCGCCGAGGAACTCGGAGCGCCGGTCGCGGAGTCTTTCGCCTCATTCGAAACGGCGCCCATCGCGGCAGCCTCGATCGGGCAGGTTCATGCGGCAATGCTCCCGGATGGGACCGAGGTGGTAGTAAAGGTCCGTCGGCCGGGAGTGGTCGAGCAGGTAACCGAAGACATCGAGATCGTCCGCAACCTGTCGATGGTGGCAAGCCGGCGGTGGCCCCCGGCGGAGCAGTATGATCTGGTCGGACTGGCCGACGAATTCGCCGAAACGCTTCGGGGTGAGCTGGATTACCTGCGGGAGGGACGTAACGCCGAGCGGTTTGCGGCGAACTTCGCAGGTGACCCCGAGGTGCACATCCCCCGGGTGATATGGGAACGTTCCACCGCGTCGATCCTGACGCTCGAACGGATTCGCGGAATCAAGATCGATGACCTCGCGGCGCTCGACGCCGCCGGGATTGACCGGGCCGTGCTGGCCCGACGGGTCGCCCGTGTGCTGCTGAAGATGATTCTCGAAGATGGGTTTTTCCACGCCGATCTGCACCCGGGAAATATCCTCGTCGAACCGGGAGGACGGATCGGGCTGATCGACTTCGGCATGGTCGGGCGGATCGACGAAGAAGCGCGGGAGCGACTGGCCGCCCTGCTCGACGCGCTTGTGGACCGTGATCCGGAGCGGCTCGTCGATGCGGTGCTCGACCTGAGCACGGGCCGGGGAAAGGTCAACCGGGAGGGACTGAAGCGGGATATTGAGCGGCTGTTGGTGCGGTACTATGACCGTCCACTGGGCGAAGTACCATTGGGGCCACTGCTGGATGAAGCACTGGCGGCGGTACGGCGCCATCGGCTGCAGTTGCCATCGAGCCTGGCGCTCATGTTCCGGGCGCTCATTGTGAGCGAAGGCCTGGGGTTGCGGCTGGATCCCGAGTTCAATGTCGCACCGACGCTTAAGCCATTGGGCGAAAGGATTTTACTGCGGCGCTACTCCCCTGTCGCATGGGCCAAACGGGCCGGTCGAACGATGCTCGATGCCGACCGTCTGGCAGCCGAACTCCCCCGCCGGATCCACCGGATTCTGAAGACCCTCGACCGGGGAGGCTTCGAGTTCGGGATACGGAGGGAGAGCCTCGATCCACTGGGAGATCGGCTCGAACGCCTGGCTAACCGTATAGTACTCGGGGTGATAACAGCCGCGTTCATTATCGGGCTGTCGGTGCTGATGCTTGTCTACCATCCCGGTGGGACCGATCACTGGCTGGGAATAGTATTCGCCGGCGGGCTGATCGTGGCCGCAGGACTCGGCCTGTACCTCGCCTGGCGGATTATCCGCACCGGCCGGGGGTAGGGCAACGCCGACGGTAACCCATTGTCGTCATGTTTCGCATTGCACTCCGTCCCGTCTCCACTCATATTCAGTGAATCCAAAATCGGTTTGAGCAGGTCGAGGAGAGCATCAGGTGAATCAGTTGTTTGGCGGGTTCCAATTCTTGAAAGTACCCGAGATGAGTTTCTCTAACGCGCCTCACACGAAGGCAGCAGTCGCTCAGTTTATAGTTTCCGACTTCATCTTTCAAGAAAGAGAAATCCCTGTCCTTCGCAAGATTGCACGCTGTTGTGAAACCCACGTCAGCGACGCGGTCTTCGAATCCGTTAAGAACAAAGAAGGGTGTCCCGGTGTGTTGGTGTCTATAGGTTTTGAAATCGACGAAGACACTGACGGCAATCACCTTCACCGGTCGCTGAGCAACATAAGCCGGTTGCTTCTTGAGCGATTTCTTGGACTACTGAGTTTCGCATTAGGGATCCAACTTAGGGGACTGCACCTGCAATTCACCATCTTGCACGAAGGAGGTGGTACGAAAACCATTCGTCCTTCAAATCGGACTGGCGAGAGCACTCGGAACCTCGATTTTCCGGTGGCATTCACATCCGGAGTGCTTCCGTTGATCGACGAATCGGTGTTTAATGCGCTGTTCTGGTTCCGAAGAGGGCTGGCGCAGCAGGATTCGATAAACACTTTTAACGCGTTAGTCACGTGTCTAGAGATACTCTCCAAGCGTCTCGTACACCCTCTGCCTGTGGTCATGGACGTTTGCGGCAAGTGTGGTGAAAAACGAAGGCGAGATGCTGGTGCAATGGCCTCCCTCAAAGCACTCCTGAGAGATGTTCTCAAGTGCGATGATGATATCGCGGGACGCATTATTCGTGCGAGAAATGCGATCACTGTTCATGGAGGCAAGGCCGTTAATTCGGAGATACTGGCTGACTTAACTGATCTGAAGTTTGAGACTGCCACCCTTGCATGTTCGGCACTAAGCATCGCTCTAGAAATGGACCCTAATGACGCGCCAGTGATAAGGCCGGAGTGGTTTATAACTGATAGTGACCTATATTTGGACTAGCTGCCAAAATTGGCATTTTCTCGGTAAAGGTTTCTGCAAAATCATCCGTAGCTCCACCGCTATAATCCATTGTCATTCATTGCCTTATGGCGGGGAAGGGGCGCAGCTATCACATACGTTCCCCATGAGTTGTACGGAAGGTGTTGACTTTCACCCGCCATACGCTATACTTACCCGCTGTGCCGGAAAACGGCTGACTATGATTTCGCTCGTTGTTGGACTTGGGAATATCGGCCGACGCTACCGGGGCACCCGCCACAATGTCGGATTCGACACTCTGGACCGGGCTGCCGCGGTGCTCAAAGCGCCGAAGCCGGTATCGACCCGGTTCGACGAGCGTGCGGAAGTCAGCCGCAATGACCGCCGGATTATTCTGGCTTGGCCGACGACGTACATGAACCTGTCCGGCTTGGCGGTCGAAGCTCTTTTACAACTCTATTCGCTTTCGCCGCGAGAGATGCTGGTTGTGGTCGATGATTTCGCCCTCCCTCTGGGCCGCCTGCGCCTCCGCAAAACCGGCAGCGACGGCGGGCACAACGGGCTGGCGTCGATTATCGAGACGATCGGCACCGAGAGTTTCCCCCGGCTTCGGCTGGGCATCGGCCCGGCGCCCGCTGGTATCGATCCGGCCGATTTTGTCCTGGCGCCGTTTGAAAAAAGCGAAAGCGAAGCTGTTTCGGCTATGATTGGAACCGCTGCTGAAGCGGTTGTCTTTACCATAGATCATCGTTTCGATGAAGCGATGAGTACATTTAACGCGAACCCTGCCCGGTAGGTCGCCTCCCGGCGACTCGCCGAGCCGTTTGTTGAACCATTTAACTAACGACCGAAGGGAGATAGTGAATGCGCGTTTACGAGACGACATTTATTGTCAACCCCCAGACAGATGATGCCACGATCGATTCTCAGGTGGTGGCCATTTCCGAACTGATCACCCGCTACGGCGGGAAAGTCCTCCGGGAGGAGCGCATGGGCACGCGCCGTCTGGCGTACCCGATCAATAAGCTCACCCAGGGGTACTACCATTCGTTCATCTTCGAGGCGCCGCAGGAGGTGCTGCCGGAGTTGGAGCGGTTCTTCCGCATCAACGAGGCGTACATGCGCAACCTGACACTGCTGTTCGAAGGGGATCTCGAGGCGGCATCACGCCGGCCCGAACCGGGCGAACTGCGCGAGCCTGTGGCTGAGCGCGAAGACGACGGCCGCCGCCGTTCGCGGCGATCCGACGACGACGATGATGACG
>JBGSIV010000195.1:0-3722 GCA_041742355.1 Candidatus Zixiibacteriota bacterium | reverse complement strand
CTTCAGCCGACTGAAAACACGCTACCGCCAGCATCGCGGCCTATCGGCACAACACCGCGCCAACTACTTCGCCTGGTACTTCCACCTCTGCCGGAAATAGAAAATATCAACACAAAAAGAGCATTATGCCCGCAATGACCTACTTCGGCGTCAGCGCTGAGCCAGCGTCAATATCTGGTCCAACCTGCAGTCTTTGTCATTCCGGCGAAAGCCGGAATCCAGTCTTTCTATCTTGTCTGTCAAGCACCCGGAGCGGTGCTTGACCTACCTCTCAAGGGCCAGTCAATTCTCATCACAAGATCCCATTTATTCCAGGAGCGACGGGGCGTTGGGGAGGCGGTCTTTGAACGTGTCGCGCAGGATCTTCTCGTGGTCGAACGCGAGGGGGTGGGCGAAGTAATCGGTGGTGCGGACGATGTTAGCGGCATCATCGCCGGCTTTCAATTCGCCGCCGATCGGGATCGCATGGTAGACGACCGAGACAGTGTGGCCGCGGGGGTCACGCTCAGGGTCGGAGTAGACGCCGACGAGGCGGTCAAGCTGGATGACGAGCCCGGTTTCTTCGAGGGCTTCGCGCCGGGCGGCATCTTCAACCTGCTCACCGTAGTCGACAAAGCCGCCGGGGAGAGCGAGGGCGCCTTTGAAAGGGTCGTTGCCCCGTTCGACCAGGACGATGGACTGGTCGGGGTACTCGATGACGACATCGACTGTTAACATTGTGTTTCGCATAGGTTTATCTCACTTTTCCACAAGTAAACACCAATTCCCGTAAGACATTGAAACTCAACTCGTTACTGATTACGTTAATGTTTATATCATGTGGAGATCCCCGTAAATTTTTGCATTTCATGGTCTTGGAGGAGAACTTTTCGGGCGGGGAACCGGTTACAGGCATGAAACCTCCACAGTTTCCATTTGGATTAGCAGCATGCTTCACATCCACCCAATGAACTTGGCGGGTCAGGACGCTGGCCCGCCAGTTTTTTTATCAATACTGTCGAATCGTGATGGGGTTGCAGGTGTTTGCATGATTCCGCCGGATTCTGGAAACGGGGGAACGCGGGAGCAGTATAAAAAAGCGGACGGCCGGGTAATCCGGTCAGGTTTTTCGCCATAAAAACCGAAACGTCTTTCGTGCGATGAGCGGAGCAAGGCCAGCTCCGCTTTCTTTTGTTACGGCCCAATTGCGAGATCACGGAGCACTTGTTCGGCCTGCCAGAGGTGTCGCCGCTGGTGGGCGGCGAGCGTGCGGAAGGCCATGCCAAGGGGCAGTCTCACCAATCTTGCGACAGGGGACTGCATCTTCACCCGCTGGAGGTCAAAGCCGTTCGCGCGGCGGGCGCGGCCGATGAGTTCATCCTGGATATGGGCGAAGCGGGCGCGGATCTCATCGGCACCGTGCGGTGCGACAGGTTGAAAAACGGCCGGCGCATTGGATTTGAATTTCGGGGGGATTGTGCCGAGATGGGATTCCATCAGCCGGGAAAGCAGGCTGTACCGAAAGGGGCCGGTAGCGCGGATATTACCCGCCGCGGCCCTCGCGGTGGCGGCGTCGATCTCCGGGAAGTACGCCTCCGCCGTGACACACAGGTGCTCAAGGCAAAGCGCGATCGACCAGCGATTCGGGGCCGGGCTGCGGTTGATCAGGTTGTCATCGAGGTGGCCGAATCCTGCCTCGACCCGGTTGCGAGCGAGGACGAACTCGTCGCACACGTACTGCAGATCGGGGGTGAGGGCGGGCTGAATATCCACACGGTATCCTTCCATACGGCTCCTCCTCGACGGGTTCAGCGGCCGCCAACCACCTGTCGGCGAGTTCTGATTGACAGAGCGGCCACTCACCTGATACGTTACCGGCGCAGGTATCCGTAAACCACTCACGAAAGGAACCGCAGATGAAGTACGGCGCACGCAACCAGATCAAAGCGAAGGTCACCTCGATCAAGAAGGGGGACATTATGTCGCTGGTCAAGTTCCAGATTACCGATCCGGCCGAGGCGGCCTCCGTGCTAACGACAGAGTCGGTGGCGGATTTGAAGCTCCGGAAGGGGGATGAGGTGACGCTGGTGATCAAGGCGATCCACGTGTTGCCGGTAAAGGATGCCTAAGGGTTTTCCGCAGGGTCTTGCGCTCGCAAAGCGAGCGTGTGACCCTGCGGAAGCGACACCGCGTCAGACTGGCGCGTATCCGCTCAGTGCACCTGCCCGTAGCTGCCCGAATCCGGGCTTGCAGCTTTCGATTCCGATGCGGAAGATTCGAGAACATCTTCGACATAGAGCCGGTGGACAAGGACAAGCGCTCCGGCGGTCAGAGGGGTGGCGAGAATAACTCCGGGCAGGCCGAAGAGAATCCCCAGCCCGACCTGCGCGGACAAAGTGAGGGCGGGGGGAAGCGAGATCGTTTTCTGCTGGATGAGAGGGGTGATGAGGTAAGTCTCGACCATCTGCACAGCGACATAGAGGATGATGACATACAGCGCCATGATGGGGGATTCGAGAAACGCGAGCAGAATGGCGGGGATAGCGGCGAGGACCGGTCCGAAATTCGGGATAAACGTCAGCACGGCGGCGATGACACCGAGCGCGAGCGCAAGCGGCACACCAAGCAGCGCGAGTCCGACACCGGTCGATACGCCAACCAGGATCATCGCAAGGATCGTCCCGAGCAGCCACATCTGCAGCGTGTCGTGAACCTCCGCGAGGACCGTCATGATCCGTTCCCTTTTCCTCACCGGGACGAGGCGGATAGCCCCGCGCAAATACGTTTTGGGATCGAACGACAGGAACATCGCGACAAAAAACACGACGAGCCCGGCCGCGAGTAATCCCGTGAGAGACGACAGGGCGCCCGAGGCAACCGAGGTCACGTCTTTCCCCGAAATCGGAAGTTCCTCGGCCGAGGAGGGAATCTTGCTGATGATCCACTTACCCCATTCGTAGCGATTCAGGTAGTCGCGAACGTTTTCGATGGAACGGGGAATCTCATCGGCGAGTTTGGTCATCTGGCCGGCGATGGAGTCGCCGCTGAAATAGACCAGCCCGGCCGTGAGCGCCAGCAGGATGAGCAGTACGATGATGAGCGACGCGGTATCGGGAAGGCGGGTGAATTTCGAGACCCAGCCGGACAGGGTGCGGAGGAAGATGGCGATGAGTATCCCGCCGAACGCGAGCAGCAGGATGGAGGCGAGTTGCCAGAAGAGCAGGGCGAGGGCGATTATGCCGACAATGACTAGGGCTATGGCGGCAGCTTTGCGCAGAGTCAGGTTGTTCCGAGGGGACGGTTCAGGCATTGATTCTCCCTGGTTACCTGGGATCGATCTTCTCCTGTAACGGTGGGGGCGGGTGTTGTGATCCCGTGAGATTGGGAAGTGGCGAGATTCCGTGGGATGGGGGAAGGGGGATGCGGTGACGCTGGTGATCAGGGCGATTCGGGTGTATTGCCGGTGGAGGATGTGTGAGGGGATCGCTACCGGATGATGGCAAGTTTGCCGATTTGCGTCTTCTCCTCAGGCACCTCCACCACCCAGTAGTACAGGCCGGATTCGACTTTCTGGTAGTTGCGGTTGATCAGATCCCAGGAGTGGCGGCGGGAGAGAGGATCGGAAGCGACAGTATTGTGGTCGAGAGTGCGGACGCGGTCGCCGTCGATTGTGTAGATGTGGATGGTGCAGACTGGCGGGAGGTTGGCAAACCAAATCGCCCGCACCCGTTCATCCCAGCGAT
>JBGSIV010000194.1:0-3210 GCA_041742355.1 Candidatus Zixiibacteriota bacterium | reverse complement strand
GGGCACCTTACACCACTGAACAAGGACTCCCGCCCTACAACAACACTAGAACTCCGTCTTCCCCGAAAACTTGAACGAGCCGAGGTGGACAGTCGGCGCGAGAATGCCGGCAATGCCACCCCACCAGCTTCCGTGCAGTTCGGCTTCCTTCGACACGGCGACGGTCGACTTGAACGCGCGCAAGAATGAATCGGTGAACCGAAGGTTCTTGATGCCGCCGACAATCTTGCCGTTCTCGATCAAGAATGTGCCGTCGCGGGTCATCCCGGTGAGGGCCGAATTGCGCGTGTCGATGAAGCCGTTGATGTAGTGGAAGCGGGTCACGAGGATGCCGCGTTTCACGCCGGCGATGAGTTTCGCTTTGGGCGTTTTGCCCGGGGCGAAGATCATGTTGACTCCGATAGCGCCCTCGGCGGACTCGGAAGCGGGGAGTGCATGCCCGGTGGATTTGGTCTTGCTCTTGACAGCCGACTGGCGATCGTGCACGACACCGCGCGCGACACCTTTGTCGAGGTAGACGACCTTCTTGCGTGGGACGCCCTCGAAGTCGAACGGCATGCCGACCATGCGCGGGTCCAGCGCGTTATCGAGAATCGTGATCTGCTCGGAGGTGAGCTTCTTGCCGATCCGTCCGGCGAGGAACGAGGTCCCCTGCTGGAAACCTTTCGAGCCAAAGCCGATGAAGGTCAGCCAGGAGAGCATTTCGACCAGGGCGGCCGGTTCGAGGATGACCTCGTATTCGCCGGGGTCAAGGGCGGTCGGGTTCTGCGAGAGACGGCACTTGTCGACCGCGGTCTTCGCCAATGCGACAGCGTCGATGTCGGACACTTTCCCGGCGGCGCGCGAGGCGTAGCCGGAGGAGGTGTCGGACATGGCGATCATGTTGATCGCGGCGGCGGTCGCCGGGTGGTAGGTGCGCACGCCTCTGGAATTGAGCACGGCGATTTCGGCGCTCGAGGTGGAAAAGGCGCCGGCCATGGTGAAGCCGTGCTTCGTGGCTTCTTTGATGACGCGCTGGACCACACGGGCGCGCTGCATCGGCGTGAACGCCGCAGTCGGTTTGTCGAAAGCGGCGACCGCGCGGTATTTCGCCGGTTTGGGCAAACCGGGGAACTGCTTGTTCTCGGGCTGGGTTTCCGCGATGGCGACAGCGTTGTTCAACGTCGCGCGCAGGTCGGAATCGATGAGGGAGTTGGTCGAGGCGACGCCGATGCGTTTGCCGAGGACCGCGCGGAACATGACGCGGCCGTTGTTTTCGTACACATTCTGGTGGATCATCGAGTTGGCATAGCGGGTGAGGCCGGTCTCCTCGCCGTGGTAGACGATTTCGGTTTCGTCGGCGGGCGACTGCTTGAGGATCGCCTCGAGTTTCTTGAAGAGCTTTTCTTTTCCGATCATGATTTCACCCCTACTCTGACGTTGCGGAAGCGGGCGGGCGCGGCGCCGTGGCCGGTGTGGGCGGTTTGCATCGGTTCCCCTTTGCCGCAGTTGGGCGTGCCCCAGACATCCCAGTGGCTTCGGTCACAGATGGCGTCGCACGAGTTCCAGAAGCGCGGGGTCATGTCGGTGTAGACGGTGTTTTTGTACATCTGCCCGAGCTTGCCGTTCTTGATTTCCCGCGCAGTCTCGACGCCGAACTGGAAATTGAGGCGCTTGTCATCAATCGACCAGCTCTTGTTCAGGCCGAGGAAGATCCCCTGTTTGGTGTCTTTGATGAGGTCGTCGAGTTTCCAGTCGCCCGGTTCGAGGTTGATGTTGGTCATGCGGATGATGGGGAGGCGGTTGAAGCCGTCGGCCCGCATCGCGCCGTTGGAGCGCTGCTTGATCACCGGGGCGGTTTCGCGGCTGGTGAGGTAGCCGACGAAGCGGCCGCGGTCGACGATCTGGGTGCGCTGGGCTTTGACGCCTTCGTCGTCGTAGCCGAACGTGCCCAATCCGCCGGGGATGGTGGCGTCGGCGGTGAGGTTGACGATATCGGAGCCGTACTTGAAAGTCCCGAGTTTGTCGAGAGTGAGGAAAGAGCCGCCCGCGAGCGAAATCTCGGTGCCGAGGACGCGGTCGAGTTCGATCGGGTGGCCGCAGGATTCGTGCACCTGGAGCGCTAGCTGCGGGGCGCTGATGATGACCGTCGTTTCCATGTCCGGGCAGGGAGCGGCTTTGAGCAGCGCGACAGCTTCCTCGCGGACGCGCTCGGCGTGGTCCAATAGGTTCAGCGATTCGATGTACTCGTAGCCGCGAGTGGCCACGCCGCCGCGGTGGGAGTTGGGGTAGGAGCTGGTCTGGGCTTCCTTGCCGTCGAAGGCGATCGCGCGGTAGCCGCTGCCGGATTCGGTGATGTCCTGTTCGATCTCGGCGCCCTCGGTGGAGACAAAGAGCTGGTGGGTGCGCCAGAAGTCCATGGAGGCCTCGGCGGTTTTCACCAGTTTGGCTTTCTTGAGGATTTCGGTCACCGCGAGGAGGAGGTTGGTCTTTTTGTCGGTGGGAAGCGCGAACGGGTCGATGTCGCACTGGGAGCGGTAGTGGTCGACGAAGACCTCCTGCTCGGCGAGGACAGTGGGGGCGTGCGCGATGATCGACGAGGCTTTGGCGATCTGCAGGGCGAGGCGCGCGGTTTTCTGCAGGTCGGCGGGGGTGAGCAGCGCGGTGGCGGCAAAGCCCCAGGAGCCGTTGGCGAGGACGCGGATACCGACGCCGACCTCGAGGTTGCGTGCGACCGAGTCGACGGCGCGGTCGGTGACCTGGATCGATTCACGCTCACGCCGGACATAGCGGCAGTCGGCGTAGGTGGCGCCGTTGCGGCGGAGGTAATCGATCGTGGTCTTGAGTTTATCCTTCATTGGACCTCCATGGGTTCGGATGTTTACAGTCACATACGAGGGGAAGGATAGTTTGGATTCGTGGCGGAGGGAAGGAAAAAGGGGGGGAGGGGGGGATGCCCGTGGCACAAAGACGCCTACCGTATAATCGCGAGCTTCCCCACCTGCGTCTTATCGCCGGGGATCTCCACCACCCAGTAGTACAGGCCGGACTCGACCTTCTGGTAGTTCCGGTTGATGAGGTCCCAACTGCGGCGGCGGGAGAGAGGATCGGAAGCGACAGTATTGTGGTCGAGAGTGCGGACGCGGTCGCCGTCGATTGTGTAGATGTGGATGGTGCAGACTGGCGGGAGGTTGGCAAACCAAATCGCCCGCACCCGTTCATCCCAGCGAT
>JBGSIV010000193.1:0-4792 GCA_041742355.1 Candidatus Zixiibacteriota bacterium | reverse complement strand
TGCCCCCCCCACTTCCCATCGCACTTCCCATCGCACTTTACAACGCACCTTACAACGCACTTTGCATCTGGGACGCTTGTTGACGCTAATCGGATTGGGGCGTCAGTGCGAGGTGGCCTCGCTGTGGAACGATTTCACCTGGTCGACGGTGAACTTGTTCAACTTGATCGCTTTCGCCTTGGAGCGAATAGTCTCGGGGACCTGGGCAAGAGCCTCCTGTTCGGACGACGCCTGCACTTTCAGGTAGCCCGTGTGGTCGCCGGACATACAGCCCCAGTCGTACTGGCCCAGCGCGGCATCTCCCTTCGCCGCGACGGCATCGAGGGCGGCGACGCACTCCGCTTTAGTGTGGGGGGAGACGATCAGGTAGGAGGTCGCCCCGGGTTCGGCGGCGGCCCTGGTGTCGGCCGCTTTGGCCGGAGTAGCTTTGGCGGCGTTAGCCGCGGTCTTATCGTCGGCGACGGCGGCCAGGGCGGTCATGACGGCCAGCACAAGAGCGGCCAGAATTACAAGACTCGACGTGCGTTTGGACATGCATTCCTCCTTGAACGAGGTTCAGGGTTTCTTTATCCCGCTTGACTTTGACGCAAGAGAATTCGGAATCAGAACCGGCTGAACCGGTCGGTTACCGAGGCGGGATGCAGGGAGGCGTGCCCGGGGGTGTTGGGGGCGAGAAGCATGGTGTCGGTTATACTGGCCAAGTATAGTCTATGATCGGGGGAGGTGTCAAGTAGTTTTGCGCAGGCGGCGGGGCCGGAGGTGTGCTTGGAAGGGAGCATGGGGGCGCCGGAGTAGGGGTGAACGAATCCGGCAAAAGCTCCGACAATAAGATAGTATCCGTATCGATTTACAGGGACGCGGACCGGGCTGTCCGGGGGCGAGGAACAGCAGGGCGTTGGATTCGATGAGGAATAGCGGATGAAGCAGTTCAACAGGCAGGCAACGAGGATGTCGGTCAAGATCGTCGTGCCGTACCTCGTGGCCGGAGGGGCGTGGATTCTCCTGTCGGATCGGTTTGTCGCAGCGACCTTCCAGGATGTCGCGGTAGTCACGGCGATCCAGACCTACAAGGGGTGGTTCTACGTGGCGATGTCGGGCCTGCTGGGTTACCTGTTGAGCCACCGCTACCTGTCCCGCCTGCTGCTGTCGTCCCACGAACTGGAAGAGAGCCACGGTGCGGTTATGGAAAGCCAGCGGGCGATGGAGACGCTACTGTCAAACCTGCCCGGCAACGGCATGGCCTATCGGTACAAGGTCGGGCCTGTCTGGGATATGGTCTATGTCAGCGCAGGGTGCCTTGCGCTGACCGGGTACGAGCAGTCGGATTTGCTGGGGTGCGGCCGGGTTCGTTACCGGGACCTCATCCTGCCGGAAGATGTGGCCCACGCGGGGCGCACAATCGACAGTGCACTGGCCGGCGGCGGCGCGTTCCACTGCGAGTACCGGATCAGGGCAAAGGATGGAAAGGAGCGCTGGGTGTGGGAGCAGGGGCGCGGGGTCTACGGAAACAATGGCACCGTGGTGGCGGTCGAAGGGTACGTGTTTGATGTCTCGGAGCAGCGTCGCCTGAAGGAGGAACTTCGGGGAGCCGAGCGTCTTCGGCACGTCGGCGAGGCAGCCTCCACGATAATTCACGATATCAAGAATCAGATGCAGGTGATCCGGGGGCATGTCGATCTGTACCGCATGGCGGCGAAGGGGGAGCGCGAGATTCGGCTGTGCAACCTCATTGACAGCCAGGTGAACAGCATGCTGTCGATGAGCCGCGAACTGCTCGATTACGCGCGGGGAGAGATTGCGCTGGATCGGAACCGAGTCGATATGCACAATCTTCTGCAGCGCCTGCTCGAAACCTATGAGCCGACCTTCGAACGCGAGGGGATCGGGTTGGTCCTCGAGTGGCGGCAGGAGGGTGCGGGGGCGGCGGAGCTTGATGTCGACGAAGGAAGAATCATGCGCGCTCTGATGAATCTCATCGGCAATGCGCGGGAGGCGGTCCGAGCCGGCGGCCGGATTTCGCTGCGCGGGTATGCGTCCGATTCGGGCGTGGAAATTCAGGTGCAGGACGATGGACCGGGGATTCCGGAGCGGATCAGAGAGGTGCTGTTCGATCCGTTCGTCACCTGCGGTAAGGCTGAAGGGACCGGATTGGGGCTGGCGATCACGAAGAAGATCATCGAGGCACACGGCGGAGAGATTGCGTTCGAGACGAAAACGGGAGTGGGAACGACCTTCTCGATCCGGCTGCCTCGGGAGAACGGAACGGTCGCCCGGAAGAATTTTGACCGAGAGACAGCGCTGGCAGAATAGTCGTCTTCCCGAATGCGTGTCCGGGCTCACCGTACGCGCATCATCCACCTCGTTGCAGAGTCATCGTCTTCGTGGCGCGATACGGCCCGGCTTCGACCCGGTAGAAGTAGGGGCCATCGGGATTGTTCCCGGCGTTCCACTCGATGCTCACTGTGCCCGCCTCGGTGCTTCCATGAACAACGTCAAGGATCTGCCCAAGGGTATTGATGATAGTCAAAGTATAGTTGGTTTGCTCCGGCACGGCGAAACTGATGGTAGTTGTTGTGCTGAACGGATCAGGGTAGTTCTGGTTCAGCACAAAGCCGATCGGAGTCAACTCGGTTTGCACCGGAGCGCCGTCATAGGTGGCCATCTCAGTGGAGACGATCGTACCGTTGGCAGCGAGGAAGGTGCCGTTGATGGCGGCATTCTGCTCGAAGCCCACAACCAGGACGCGGGTGACATCTTCGGCCGCATCGTAGGCGTATTTCATCTCGACGCCGTTGATCAAGAGTTCGGGAACCACGTTGCCTTCGACGACGACGTAGGCGGCGCCCATGTCTTCGTTGACGGTGATGATGGAGCCGAAGTAGGAAACGGTGGCGGCAACGGTGTCGAGCGGAGGATTGGGCAGAGCGTCGCCGGTGATGACGCGGATGAGGCAGACCAGGTCGGCCACACTGAGGGGGATACCGTCGGCGTTGACATCGGAAGCGAACGTCTGAGCCTCGAGGCTATCGAAAACGGCAGGACCGAAGACGAAGTAGTTGCTGTATAGAACGGCATCGGAAATCTCGTAGGGAATACCGTTGTAGTTCAAATCTCCCCTGAGGTCAATAGTGTCTTCGCAGATTGTGTTGATGCCGCCGTTGTAGAAGTCAACGAAGCGGACTGGAACGTCCGGGTCCTCCAGGCAGCTATTCGGGGCACCCAAATAGGTCGTGAACGCCCCGTCCTGGGCGATCGAAGCGCCGCCTTCAAACTCATACACAAAACGGCTGATCGCGACGATCTGGCTGTACGGATCGACGAGGTCCGCAGCTTCGAGGTAGGTGATGGAGTTGTCCCCGCAATCCAGCCAGAAGAAGCGGATCGGAAGGGGCGTGCACTCGAAGGTGCTATCGTCAGAGACGAGGAAGTCGAGCGTGGTCAACGTGAACGGCGTATCGGTTAGGAAGCAGGCGGGGTGATTGGCGCCGTTGTTGGTCTCGGCAATACCGACCACACGCAGCAGGCCAGAGGGGCAGGTGCTGTCGCAGTTGCCGTTGGCGCCGTTGCGGAAGGTGAAGTATTCCCAGCCGCAGGAGTCATAGATCGTGCCGGGGGTGGCGTTCTGGAAGGAGAGGGCAGTTGCGTCATAGGCGAGGAGAATGTCAAAGCCCCACATGGCTTCCGAGTCCTTGGTTACGGTGACGTCGACATACTCGTGCTCCCCCTGGAGCGTGTTCTGCGTCTGCTCGATGTGAACCTCGTATGGCTGCGCCTGGGGTGAATCGGGGGTGCTGGATACGGGGCTGTCATCGTCACATCCTAAGAGGAGGAGGCACGCTGCGATGCAGACAAAGACGACGCCGGAGAGGCGCGGTAGACCACGTTTCATAGCTTTCACCTGCTGTGTAGAATCGCAAGCACAATGCTTGGCCGCTATAGGAGATCTCTCAGCCCCTCAGAGTCACGCTCTATGATAGACAAGAAAGACGCTGTTGTCAAACCGGAAGTGGGGTAGAGTCCTACGGGAGGTTGTCCTTCCGAGGAACCGAGGATCAATAGAAAGCGCCGTCAGGCGGCCCCTTGCGTGCGCTTGGGACGGAGCCTGACGGCACGTATGCACCGCAACCAGACTGTCGGGCAGTTTACCGTCGTGCCGGGGACGCTTGTATCGAGCCGCCGCAGCAGTGCGACACGCGGGGGATGCTGTAACGCTTCATTCGGTGTCTCCTTTCGAATTCGTTCTACTGTTTTTGGGTTTATGGCCCGATCGGGAATTCTTCTTCTTGGGGTTCTCTTCATCGTCGGCCTTGGCATTCCGGACGGTTGCCTGTTGCTCCGAGGAGTCGCTCCGGTTGTCGGTCGATTCGATTTCGACAATGCGGACAGTGGGATCGCAGCCGGGCTGATTGGTCGAAACGACACTGACGCAGCAGCAGGGGAAACAGGCGGCCAGCGACACGCAGACATTACCGATGCGCTCGGGGTTGAGGCGGTACGTCACCTCGCGACCGTGCTGTTCGCGGATCACCAGATCGGCCGCGGCGAGGGTCTGGAGGTGACGCGAGATGGTCGGCTGGGAGAGGTCGAAAAACTCGACTATCTCGTTGACCGTCCGGGGCTTACCCTCCAGCATGAGGAGGATTTTGAGCCGGGTCGGGTCGGCCAGGGCCCGGAGGGCCGGGGAGAGTTCTTTTTCTTTGGTCTGCTTCATACATGCATATATACGCATATATGCATGGATTTGTTCCGGGGGGTGAGAATATTTTTGGGGGGAGGATGGCGGGGGTGGGGG
>JBGSIV010000192.1:0-2578 GCA_041742355.1 Candidatus Zixiibacteriota bacterium | reverse complement strand
AAGCTGAACTCCACCGACTGGTAGTCCCGGTCGGTGACCGTCTGGTCACTGGTCGTGCGCTGGTAGCGGACTGTCCCCTGCTCGGTGAAGGTGGGCGGGAAGATCGTAACCGAACTGGATGTCTTGTACGTCGCCCCGCTGGCCAAAATCACAATGCTGGTATCGAAGTACACTTGGGAGGTCGTGGTGTTGAGAAGCGTTGCCCCGGAATCCAAGGTGATCGTACCCGGGTTGAACTTCGGACCCGAGGTCGAGCTCCACAGGCTTGTGCCGATCTCGATCGTTCCACCCTCCTTGACGTCGATCCCGGCAATACTGATGAAGAGCGAACTGGCGTTGTAGAACTCGACTGAACCGAACACCGTCAGCTTCCCAATTGGCACCGCCGCACTCCCGCTGCGGACGTGGTGCCAGTCGGCCCCATCGACTAATCGCAGCGCACCCTCCGGATGAATGACGATCGCCAGCTGCTGGTCGCTCGTAAAATTCCCGCTGCTGGTCCAACGTCCCTCAATGTCATCGCCGTCGGCCAGCAGGAGAGTTCCGCTGACAATATCCAGGCTCTTCTGCAGCCCGAGCCGCATGCCGTTGCCGGCCGTGGTCACCACCGTCCCCGAGTCCTTGTCCACAATCATGTCGCGGAACGAGGTCGAGCCGCCGGTGGTGCTGAAACCGCTAATCGTCTGGAGCGGTTCGCCGCCCACGAAGCAGATGAAGGCGCTGTCGGGCGACCAGCCGGCCGAAAAGACGTTGTGGGTGACCCCTGCCAGCGTGAAGTCGCCGTAGATGTTCAACCGGCTGTAGGCGTTCATGTCGATATGGGCGGAGGTATCGGCGAACGAGAGCGAGCGGCACACGGACGATGAGTCGTCAATCGACACCGTGTGACCGGCTTCGATGCGGACATCATCTGCAGCTGTCGGGACCACATGGTTGGCCCAGGTTGACGGGCTCCGCCACTGGCCTGATTGCACCGACAGAATTTGGTCGGTCGCCGGGAAGGTGAGGGCTACCGCGTTGACAAGTTTCCGCCAGTTGGATTCGTTGTCCCGCAGTCCCGAGTATGCCTGCTCGAGGTGCAAGAACCGCCCGTTGGCCGTTCCTGGATTCGTGCCGCATGGATCGGATGATCCGTTGATCAGGCGTCCCTGCGTGTTGGTGGTGGCGGTCAGCTTGCTCCAGTCGAGATCGATGTGGATGATTTTGAAGGTGAGCGAGTTGTCCTGCAGCAGAAGATTGTTGCGCAGCTGCACCAAGTAGTCGGTCGTCGGCGTGTACCGGGTGCCGTTGCTCATGATCAGGTCGGGATCGCCGGAATCCTGCGCGAAACCGTGGGGCTGAATGACCACCAGGTCGGGGTACACCGCCAGCATTTCCTCGAGCGTCAACTGAAACGTCCCAAGCACCACGTGCGCCTGGTCGGAGTAGCGGTAGGGTTCGCCCGATGGCTCGCACACGGTCGTCGAGCCGTCGCACGGCGTGAACGTGGTCCCATTGCACCGATGAGTACCCGAAACGAAATACGCCCGGGCTCCGGTCTCGTTGTAGACGAGGAACCCCTGCTTGCCGGTATTGGAGTCATGCTTGGGATGCGGGCAGAGGATCGCCAGCAGCGGGCGCCGCGGAGAGAGGTTGAACACGAACGTGCCCCAGTATCGGGATGTTGAGGTCGGTGTTCTTTCCAGGACACAGTGCGTCACCGGAACCGTCCCGGTCGTATCGGTGAACAGGACCACGCGATATTCCAGGGAGATGGCACTGGCGTCGGCCGACTCGTAGTTGGCATCGAGAATGTCCTGAATGATCCCCCGCCAGGTGGTTCTCGACGTGGTGCCGGGTTGCAGATACAAACCGGCCGGCGTCGCACCCGGCATGTTGTCGATGAGGCTGTCGACATGGGCCCGGAGGTTCCCCTGCATCGTTACCTGCGACCGGGCGCCGGTTGCCAGCAGCATCAGGCCCAGAAGAATGTACCGCAATTTCATAAACTACCGCCTACTCAGACGCCGCGGAGAGGTCGTTGCGGCGCTCACTTATGTGTTCGGACCCTAATTCCACGTCCTTGACTGTCGCGCACAGGCGTCGGCCACTTCTAACAGCCGGCCGGAGCCTGCCCTGCCTTGAAGAGAAAATTCACGAGGTAGGTCAGATCCGACACGATCGTCTTGCCGTCGTTGTTGACATCCCCGTGCGCCGCACAGACCGGCGCCGGGCCTGCCTTGAAGAGGTAGCCTACCAGAAAGGTCAGATCCGAGACGATTACCTTGTTGTCATTATTCATGTCCCCCCGGTTGACACAGCAGCCACCCGGTAGCCCCAAAGTCCACTGGCCGGGAATAGCCACCGAGGTCGCTATCGTCACCGTGTTGGCCGAGACGTCAATTGTCCCCCCGCGAGCCGTCCAGTTCGTCCCGTCGGAGGACCAGAAGGTCTGCAGGTCGGCTTCGGCCAGCCCGTTGAGCTCACTCTCACTGTAGGCCAGCACCAGGCTGCCCGTCCACCCGGCCGGGCTGCCCCCGCTCACCACGAATGACCGGGCGATGCTGATCACGCCGCTCCCCCCTACCACGCTGCCACT
>JBGSIV010000191.1:0-58656 GCA_041742355.1 Candidatus Zixiibacteriota bacterium | reverse complement strand
AAGCTGAACTCCACCGACTGGTAGTCCCGGTCGGTGACCGTCTGGTCACTGGTCGTGCGCTGGTAGCGGACTGTCCCCTGCTCGGTGAAGGTGGGCGGGAAGATCGTAACCGAACTGGATGTCTTGTACGTCGCCCCGCTGTTTAGAACTACGACACTCGTGTCAAAGTACACTTGAACTGTCGAGAAATTGAGAAGCGTTGCTCCGGGCTCCAGCGTGATTGTACCGGGGTTGAACTTCGGGCCCGAGGTCGAGCTCCACAGGCTTGTGCCGATCTCGATCGTTCCACCGTCCTTCACGTCGATACCGCCGATGCTGATGAAGAGCGAACTGGCGTCGTAGAACTCAACTGTGCCGAACACCGTCATTTTCCCGATCGGGATTGCCGCGCTGCCGCTGCGGACGTGGTGCCAGTCGGCCCCATCGACTAATCGCAGCGCACCCTCCGGATGAATGACGATCTCCAGCTGCTGGTCGCTCGTGAAGTTGCCGCTGTTGGTCCAGCGGCCTTCGATATCGTCGCCGTCGGCAAGCAGGAGAGTGCCGCTGACAATGTCCAGGCTCTGCTGCAGGCCCAGCCGCATGCCGTTCCCGGCCGTAGTCACCACCGTGCCGGAGTCCTTCGCCACGATCACGTTGCGGAACGAGGTCGACCCGCCGGTCGTGCTGAAGCCGCTGATCGTCTGCACCGGTTCGCTCCCGACAAAGCGCACAAAGGCGCTGTCGGGCGACCATCCGGCTGAGAAGACGTTGTGGGTGACCCCGGCCAGGGTGAAGTCGCCGTAGACGTTCAGCCGGCTGTAGGCGTTCATATCGAGGTGGGACGAGGTATCGGCAAACGACAGGGAGCGGCACACCGATGAGGAATCGTCAACGGACACGGTGTGGCCGGCCTCGATTCGAACGTCATCCGAAGCCATCGGAATCACGTTGTTGGCCCAGGTCGACGGACTCCGCCACGGGCCCGACTGCACCGACAGAATTTGGTCGGTCGCCGGGAAGGTCAGAGCCACCGCGTTGGCCAGTTTGTACCAGTTGGCTTCCGTATCACGGAGCTTCGAATACGCTTGCTCCAGATGGACGAAGCGCCCGGTCGTTGATGTTGCGAATGAATAACACGGATTACTGCCATTGTTCACAAGCCGTCCCTGTACATTCTCGCGCCCGACGAACTTTGTCCATGAGAGGTCAATATGAGCTACCTTGAACGTCAGCGTGTTGTCCTGCAACAGCAGGTTGTCCCGGAGTGTGGCCACCCAATCGGTGTCGGAGGGCGTGAAACGGGTGCCGTTGCTCATGATCAGGTCGGGATCACCGGACTCCTTCGTGAAACCGTGCGGCTGAATGACAATGATATCGGGACGGGCCTGGAGAAGCACTTCCGTTGCCAACTGAAAAGTCCCCTCTACCGAATGAGCCTGATCACAGTTGCGGTACGGCTCCGGATCGACACTGCACGAGGTGGAAGTCTCCCCGGTGCAGGGTGTGTAGATGGTCGAGTTGCACTTATGTGTGCCTGACACAAAGAACGCCCAAGCTCCAGCTTCATGGAAAACTCGCAGTCCCTGGTTCCCGGTGTTGCGGTTCTGCAGCGGGTGTGGCGATTGAATCACCAGTCTCGGGCGAGACGCCTGGGCATTGAAAACGAACGTCCCCCACCACGTCGTGGTCGAACCGGGTATCCGCTCCAGTACATAGAATGTCCGATTAGGAGACTGGGACAGGTCGGAGAATTGCGTAACGCGGTAGTTGATCGGGGCCGCTTCGGCATGCGCATCGGCATAGTGACCGGCCGCCATATCCAAGATAATCTGCTGCCAGAGATCCTGCTCTGCTGCCGTCGGCTGCACGTACAGATCGGCCGGAGTGGCATCGGCGATCTCCCCGATCAGGCTGTCGATATAGTCGATCACGTCTCCGGAACGGACGTTTTGGCCATACGCTTGTGGGGCCGGCATCAAACCAAGGGCGGTTAGGACGCAAAGCAGGAAACTGGCACGGATTCGATTGCGGTTTATCATATGAGCCTCTCCCTCGTTGTCCTTTTTGGCTGTGGGGCTGCTACGCTCCATCGACGAACACTCCTGACGGTCTTCAATTTGAATCCGATGAGCAACAGCCCGATAATGCCGACTCCTGAGGCTGCCGCTAATGGTGAAGCGCGGCGGACTGTATAAAGCGACTCAGATCGCGCCAGCCCTGAGGCGGGATCGAGGGGAATCCCCCAGCGGACCGCAAGATCCTTGATATTGAGCAGATGTATGAACGGCGTTCCCCCGGCGGCCATGGCGACGATTATGCCGCGATTCGCATCGTTGCAGCCGACATACTCCCGGTGCAGTCCGTTCGGAATACTCAGCGCATGCGCGCACGATCCGAGGCTCGCCTGGTTGCCGCCGATGTTGATCAGAACGTCCACGCCAGATGAAGCCATCAGCTCGGTCTTCCGCCGGATCGATTCCTCAAGCGTGCCGGGCCGGTACAGACTCACGCCGTTGCGTCGCGCCGCCTCCTCCATGGCAGCAACGCCTTCATCCAGAATCCCGCCGCCGTCGTCATTCTCGCCGCCCAGGGTCACGAGCGAGGAGCGATGCTTCAACAGCCCGCGCTCGAACAGCCGGCTCTCCATATCGATCCACGTCGCTCCCGGCTGGTTCGCGCCGTAGGTCGACGAACCGAGGGAACTGATCACAACAGCCCGGGCGCCGAGCGTTTGCACGGCTGCGAGCGCCGAGATCCCCAGAGAAGGAAACGAGCCCGACAGCACAATACCCACCGTGCGGGTCGAGTCAATCCCGCTCGTGATCAGCAGGTGCGCAATCAACGCGGCAAAGTCGGGACTCGTGGCCGTCACCTTCGCCGACAGGGCCCCCAGTGTTGTTGTCATCTCCGTGAAGTCATCACCGATCAGATACCCTCGGGGGGGGCTGACTGCCGGAGATACAGTGATTTGACGCTCCCGTTTGAGCTCGCCGATTTGCTCAAACAACGATTCGGCCAGATCTGCCGCCGCGTGCATAGCCGCCGCATCCGAGCGCGTGAAACTGGACACATGGTAGCGGCCAACCCACCAAGCGGCGGCTACCGAGACCAGGAGGATACCGAGCAGGCTGAATGTGCGAACGGCGTTCATCACAGCGCTATCCTCTCCATGGAAGCATGATGAGATAGGTGATGGCGGTCACTATGCCGAGCCCTGACAGCGTCGGCAGCGGTCGCTGGCGGGCCATTTCGCTGGCGATCAGCCCGGGGATGATGTTGCCGATCGGATTGAACGCCAGCCATGACGGCAACACCGGCTGAACCCAGTAGTCGATGCCCGCCATGATACAGAAGCCGAGCAGGACCGAAAGCAGGAGGCGACGGCGCCCGAAGAGCACGAGTCGGGCCGAGAGCCACCACAGCAGAAGCCACAGCAGAAGAGCAACAGCAACTGTCATAGCTATCCTGTTCGGCTGGTCCACATAGAGTGCGAAATACGCCGGGGCAATCACCCCACCGGGAGAGATGTCAGTCAGCTCGTAGAAAACGAACCCGACTACCAGTCCGATAAAGAAGTATTCGAACAGCATGGCCTACTCGTGTTGGTGGCGTCGCAGAGCGGCGAGAACTTTGTGACCATCGCCGGCGATGTTTCCGAGGCCGACAATCAGGGCGTTCTGACCGGCCAGCAATTCCAGTTTCCGTCGGACCCCGGGCAGATCCCTTTGATTCCAATATACTATCTGTTCCGGCGGAACGCCAGCCGCCGCGAGGCGCCTCCTCGCGTATGGAACGTGGGTACCGGTGAGAATCACTGCGGTCCGTTCGGGAAGTTGCGCCAGCCATCGGGCAAATGTCCTGGTTCGCAGCGGACGATCCTGGCGCGTGTTTAGCATCACAACGGTGCCCGTGGTCTGCGGGAACGCGCTTCGCCAGTACTGGACGAAGTTGCCGGCCGTGGTGACGTCGTTGATAGCAAAGCCGTTGACAAACTTGCTGCCCGGCTCGATATCGAAGATCTCGTCCCGCACCCGTCGGGCTTCCTCGATAATGGCTGGCATGCTTTGTATCGGCGGCACGCCGGCGAAGGCGCATGCCTCGACAGCAAGAGCCACATTCACCGGCAGAATCCCAAGAGATATCTCCCCGAGGTTCATATCGGCAACCAGGAGGGCGCAGTGCCTTTGCTGCGCCATCTCCCGAATTGCCGGCAGTTGGGGACTCTCAAACGTCAGGACTGTCGAATTCTCCGGGATTGCCGATCTCACAGCGTCCACCTGCTGTTGGTAATCATCTCCCAGTTGCTCCTGGTGGTCATCGCCGATAGTCGTAACGACACAGAGTGTCGGACGGTAGTGACGGCATTCGAGTTCCTGCAGCTCCGGAGTAATTGACATACACTCCAGCACGAGCGCCTCGGCCTTTGACGCAGCCGCGCGTCCGATGATGCGAAACTGTTCGACCACCCGGGGCTCGCTGCGGCGATGGATCGGAACGTCGCGCCCCTCGGTGTCAATGACAGTCGGGATTACGCCGGTGATTTTGGCTACGGTTCTTCGCCCCGACGTCCTGAGCCCGGCGGCGATGAACCGCGTCACACTCGACTTGCCGCGGGTACCGACCACATGAATTCGCAGCGGTATCCGGCGAACCCGGCTTTTCACCCACATCGCCTCCCAGACTAGGAGACCCAACACGAGGGCCAGGAGAATGAGAGGTATGAGTGCCGGCATCAAAACTCCTATTCAGTATCGGAACCGAGCGCGACACCGCCTCTGCGAGGATCCGCCGAGCCGCAGTAGGTGCCGGTAAGACTGTCCCTGAAGATGACCTGGGCGCCGCCGAAGAATAGATCATGCGAGGAGTATGCCCGGACCGAATGCCCCATTTTCGTCAATTCGGCCTGCACCTCCTCTGAGATTCCTCCTTCAATCGCCAGATTGTCTTCGAACTTCTGGCAGTAGAATCGCGGAGCGTCGTTGGCTTCCCACGCATTCATCCCGAAATCGATCGCGTTGACTATCAACTCGACCACCGTCGTGATGATTCGGCTCGCCCCGGGTGACCCTATCGCCATCACCGCCCGATTGTCCTTAAGAACGATCGTCGGTGAGATCGAACTGCGCGGCTGCTTTCCGGGCTCCGCGACATTGATCGCCGATGTAAGCGAAAAATTGGACATACCGCAGTTCATGAGCACGCCCGAGGCGGTGATGCCTGATCCGAAAAACGTGCCCAGGGTCTGCGTCAGCGACACCATATTGCCGTGTGAGTCAGCCACCGAAAGGTGGGTGGTGTGCCCGTCGACTTCGTCGATATCGTGCTGGGTGTCGTTGTCGGTGGTGTCGGCCTTGGCGCCCTTTTTTGTTTTGACGGCCGTGGTATTCTTTGCTTTGCGCGAGCCCCAGCTGTCAAAGAGGTCTTCTCCCCAGGTGTCATAGGATGACCGGCCTTCGTCCTCCTCATCGTCGAACACCGATTGCCGTTCACCGGAGGTCTCGTCCGGCCCGGAGTACGTTTCATCCGTTTCGAAGTCATAGGTGGCGGGGTTACCTGCCTGTGTCTGTCGGTACGTCTCGGGCTCGGCGCGATATTGGTTGATATCGGCAAAGCGCTCGTACGCGAAGTCTTTCGACACCAGCCCCCGTAGCGGGATATACCCTGACTCCGGATCCCCCAGGTACTGCCACCGGTCGGCGTAGGACCGTCGGAAGGTTTCGGTCATGAGATGGAGGGTGGCCGCCGACTGGGTGTAGTGTCCCATGGCGGCGAGATCGGCATTCTCCAGCATGTTGAGGGACTGAATCACAGTCGAGCCTGATTGTGGTGCGCTGGCCGAGAGGATGCCGTAGCCCCGGTACGTGCCGCGTACCGGTACCGTCAATGTCGGTTCGAACGCCGCAAAGTCATCTGCAGTGAGCACGCCGCCGAGGCGGTTAACCTCGGCAATGATCGTGTTCGCCACTTCCCCTTTGTAGAATCCGTCGCGGCCGTTCTCCGCCACCGCACGAAGCGACCTGGCCAGCGCCGGTTGTATGATCAGGTCTCCCTCCATTCGGGGAAATCCCTCATCGAGGAACACAGCCGCCGTCGAATCGTGTCTTTGAATCAGGGTCATGTTGTCCAGCACAAGCTGGGCCAGGGTTCGGTCGCATGCAAATCCCTCTTCCGCCAGGCGGATTGCCGGCTCCATGACCATCTCACGCGAAAGCGTCCCGAATTTCTCCAAGGCCATCAGGAGCCCTGCAACGGTGCCGGGGATCAATACCGATTTGCCGGTGTGGCGGTCCGTATCGGGATTGTAGTTGAGCTTGTTGACAGCGGCCGGGGCCTGCTGGTAGTAGTTGATGTAATGCGCGGCCCGGGTGTCGTTGAGGTAAATCACCATGCCGCCGCCGCCGCCGATTCCTGAACCATCAGGCTCGACCACTCCGATAGCGAACGCGGCGGCCACCGCGGCGTCGACCGCGTTGCCGCCCTGTCGCAGCATGGCCATTCCAGCCTCGGCGGCCAGCGGGTGGGCAACGGCCACTATCCCCTGCGGGCTGCATACCAGGCCGCTATCCTCGACAGCCTCCTGCGCCCCAGCCGCAGAGGCGGTCGCGCTCGCAGCCACCAGGAGAATTATCAGCGCAAACCAGGTGTATTTCTTCTTCATACCGTACTCCTTGAGGTCCTCCCGGACTACCACATCCGCATTAGTGCGATGCCTCCGGCTTCGATGCAAACAGGGCAGCCAGCGGTTCACCGGTCTCCGCGATCTTCTGCACTGTCACGATGGGAATGCTCTTCTCCGCGGCAATGGTCGAGAAGAACTTGTCCTCATCTCCCTGGGCCACGACGATCATTTGCACCGACGCCTCCGCGGCGGCTTTGTTAAACGGATCGGACTGCTCGCCACGTCGGGCGGTACCGCCGATATGCATCATAACGACCGGGATATTCAGTTCCTTAGCCGCTGCAATGAGGGCGTTGACGCGATCGAGTTCCTGCGCTTGGCTGACGCCGGCCGCACCGAGACCCTTGGAACTGAAACCGGGCACGAGAATGAGGGTCTTGATTCCCTCGAGGTCGGCCTTGGTGGCCATCGAGGCAACTGTGACCTCCAGGTTGCTCCGTTTCGCGATCATCTCGGCCAGCTTAACATCGGCGCTTTGCCCGGCCGACGATATAAGCGCCGGCAGTTCCAGCGGCTTTGGATCCGCGGCCCGGGCCGCACCGGCCAGTAACGACGTAGCGGCGGCCAATCCGACAAGAAGGATCAGGCCTGCGGCGGCACGCATAAGTATCCGATCTGCTTTCATCTCTGGACTCCTCTATGAGACTAGTTCAAATAACTTCCTACACCATTGCTAAGGACTTCGGGGAATGAGGGCAAGTTACTAATCACGATCGGCCGTTCCCCTCGGTACTCGTTATAGGCGTTGACCAGCGCCGTGAATCCCTGAACATGCCGCCCCACCCGTCGGGATAACGGTTCGCCGTCAGCTTCGTACTCGATGCGCAGCACACCGGACTCCAGGGCTCGACGGTAACCGTCGCTGACCCCCTTCACGATCAAGTCGGCGTTAGTCCGGCCCCGGAGGCGCCCCTGAATAGGGTTCGACGTCTCCATGAGGAACGGGATCACATTCGTGCCATCCCCCCACTCGCGGTGACTGAGGCCGCGGAAGTTCGCGGGTGACAGCTCGGGGGCGTAGCGCATGTCTTCAAACTCGAGGGCCAGCACCGCGCTCATTGCCAGGTCCTCCCCCTTCTCGTGGTACACGATTGCGTTGATAATCGGAATTTCCGGTGCGGCCTCATGCAGGTCGAACGCCAGATCGACATTCTCCTGCCGGAGCAGTTCCACAATCGCGTTGCCCACCTGCTCGGTGAACGTGCCGTCCGGCCTTCCCGGGTATGACCGGTTCAAGTTTCGCGTCTCGAAACCGGAGAGCTGCTGCCCCGACGGATAGTGCGAGTACACCAGTGGATCAGGCCACTGATCAAGCGGATTGGAAACCCTCGACCCGAACCGAAATGTCCTTGTACCGGACCGCCCTTCCAGCGAGAAGTTCATGGGCGCTCCCTCGAACGGATCGGTACAGGTGAAACCGCTGGCGCAGGCCTGCGGGATAACCAGCACGCGCCCCTGTTCCACCCGGATGTTCTCCAGTATGACCGTCGCCGCAATGAATCCAGCAGGTTCATTCGGGTGGGTGCCGCCGAGCAGGAGCAGGGTTCCACCGGGAATGCCGCTGTCAAACTCGAATATGCGCGTATCGCCGTTGGTCCCCTTGAGCCAGGGGGCGTAGTCGCTCAACTGCCGCACCGTCGTCAGGCCCGGACTCGCGAGCAGGTTATCCGGATGGCGCATCTGCAGGAAATCAGAGGCAGCCAGAGCCGCAGCAGCAGCGGCGGCCGCCAGTATCACCAGTGCACTGATATGATGCTTCTGCACACGCACCTCACTTGATCTGCAGGACGCGCAGTATAAACACGACCAGCACCATTGCCATGGCCGCTTGCCGCTTCCACGAGCGCTCGTTTACAAGTTCCACGAGGACAACCACGGCGAGAATCGCGACGATGGCTATGTATGTCCAGTAGAGCATTCGCCTATTCCTCTCCTCAGAAGATGACTGCCGCGATGTTGTCGGCGAAGTAAATGATCCCGATTCCGATTGCCAGGGCAAAGGTGATCGGCAACAGCAGCAGCCGCAGGATCCTGAAGTGGTTCTCCCCCCCGGTGATCTGGGAGGCGTACGCGCAGAGCAGGCACGGCGGAGGCATCAAGTCCCCCAGTGCCGCCAACAGCGCGAGCCCCGCTGTTACCACGATTTCGTTCTTGCCTATAAACACGAACACCAGCGGCACCCCGATGACTGACGCCGATGCGTAAGCGGAACCGAAGAACGGCATGATACCCGCCGCCAGATAGCGGATCTCCTCCGGCAGCAGCAGTGCATTGACCGCAAGATTGCCGCGCGTTCCGGTGAGCGTGAATATCTGCAGAAACATACCAACTCCGACGAGAATGGCCATGACCGGCATCGCATCCCGCACCGCGCTTCGCAGCACCTGCCACAAGCTGAACCGATCCCCCGAGGGGAGGGCCAACACCGCGCCGATCATGAACGATAGCGGCACGCCGACATGGGGCAGTTGCTCCGGAATGATCTGTTCGAGAATCAGGAAACCCACCACCGCTACGGTGGGGAGAAACAGCTTGACTCCATATTTATCGTACACCGGCGGGCGCAGTTTGGGCAGGACCTCCTCGACCCGGAAGGACCCGAGATACCGGAAGCGGAAATAGAGGGCGGTGGCGATGGCGATCGGAAACGACGCCAGGAGCAGGGGGAGTGCGAAACCGACATACGGCATGTCGACCCCGCCGCCGATAAGCATCACCGGGATGCATATGGGCGGCGCGACCTCGCCGAGGACCGCTCCCATTGCAATGAACGCGCCCACTGCGCGCGGCGCCATCCCCATCGCAATCAACCCCGGGGCCACCAGCGCCCCGGTCGTCAGGATGCAAGCCGACGACAACCCGGTGAGCATCCCGGGGAACATCACAAAGAAAACGATTACGATCAACAGCAGCGACGGACTGCGGTGAAACCACTTGATCATGTAATAATTGACGGTACCGAGTGTGCCCGCAGCTTCGATCGCTTTCATGAAGACCATGGCGGAGGCAATGATCAAGATTGCTTCAAGAAATCCGAACCCACCTTCGACCAAGTGGCGCACCGGTATCCCTTCTCCGGCCGCGAGAGCTCCGGCGACAGCGGCCAGCATGAGACTGACCCCGGCCGGGACCTTGAGCGCAAAGACGCCGAGGGCGAAGACCGCGAGCATCACTATGAGTACGAACCACTCCACTGCGCAGAAGCCTCCAGGAAACGAGCTTGGTTGGTACGGGTGCGATCCCGGCGCGGGAGGTTCTCCCGCGCCGGGATCGGCAGGATCGTTAGAAGTTGACCGTGTATCCCACCATGAAGCGGGTGACCGAAACCCGGTCCTCCGACCACGAAATCGCACCGTTGCCGTTCATATCGCGATCGTAGTCCTCGTTCGGGAAATCACGGGCAAACCGAAGCTCCAGGCGGGTTCCGCTCGAAATGTCATAGTAGAACTTCAGGGCGACTTCGCTGTCCATGGAATTGTACCCGTCATTGTCCACCCACTCGGTGATGTACAGGTACTCCGCCTGCACGCGCAGCTTCGGGAGCCGGTACGGAATGACATAAGCGCGCGTCCACCACAGGCGCGTGCCCTCGAGGTTGCGCCCATCGAACGGGTAGTCGCCGCCGATCGACCCGCTGACATAACCAACCCGGTTCCCCCAGAAGAAACTCGGGTACAGCGGGCTGAACATTTCGACATCGGCGGTTGTGGAATCATCCCCCTGGTATGCGGCATAGCGCGTCTCAACTTTCACTGACCGGAAGGGCCCCATGTTCCAGCGGTAGCCGATACCGGCCATGTAGCCCATGCCGGCCTTCTCCGGAAGGCCGTCGAGTACGTTGAACCGCTGGTAGGCTCCTTCCACGAAGTACGTCAGGCGCCCCCGCTCGCGCTCGCCGCTGACGCCGCCGCCGACGACATAGCTGTCGTTAAACTGTCCCTTCAGCTTGTGGTAGATGGCATATCCCATGACGTCATGCCCGAAGAAGCCGTGGGACAGCCGCCCCGCGTACAGCTGCTCACTACCGGGATCCGGATACAGGCCGCTAATACTGAGGTTCTGGTCGACAATCGCACCGAAGAGCGACAGGGCGTAGCCGGAAATATAGAGATCGAGCCGCGCGCCGTCGAAACGGTCGAAATAATAGTACGACTCACCCAGCGCCAGTCCCTCGCCGATGGGAAACTGCTGGCGGCCGACCCGCAGGCGGAGCAAATCGACGAACCACACGTTGGGTTGTTTCAATTCGGCGAAAACCTGGCTGATACCGTACTGCATCTTGCCGGTTCCCGCGATGTTGCGTGTCGGCGACAGCGGGTTGTTGTCGATCCACGACGTGAACTCGGCGTAAAAGGTCGTCTGCGGACTCACCTGCACCTTGGACCGAATCCGCGCCAGGTACCGCATGTAGTTCTCGTCGCCGCGACCGTCCATGTCGTCGGTGAAGCGGTCGTTGTATGCCCGCAGCCGGAAATCCCCCTCGAGGCTGGTGCGAGCGGCCTGCACCGATGGCTGAACTAGCAGGGCGGCCGCCACCAGCGCCAGGCTAATGATGTATCTGATGTTGTTCATCTCGGCTACCTTACTCCTGTGTGTAAACCAGGGCGCTCGGCTGGGCATCCCCCCGGCCGGGTACTTCATAGGTTCGCAGCAGCGTCCCGTCGGGGCTTACCTGGAAGAGGTAGTCGAACTCGAACGTGCTGTTGGCAATCCAGAAATTGACGCCGTCGAAAGTCATCCCGGTCGAATACCGGTTCGCCGTCGTACCTCCCGGTGGCGTGGGAATCGCAAACACGGCCGACCATGTCGACGACTGGGCATTCCAGGCGTACACCGAGTCGAGCGTGCGATCGTTGCAGTAGAGCGTACCCTCGGCGACCGCGACCCCGCGGATTTCCACGCCCGGCGTCGTGATCGAATCGACCACGGTCCCATCGCTATAGTCGATCTTGTATATCTTGTCGCTCACATCGTTGCCCGCCCACATAAAGGCGCCATCGAACGCGATCTCCCGGATAACTCCCTCCGCATTCGGCGGTGCGGTGAAGGACTGAAGTCTGGAGAGCGAGCCATCGGCTGTATCCAGGCGCATGATTAAGTCGTCCGTTCCTCCCGCCGAGAGCCAGAGGGCTGTGCCGTCGAACGCCAATCCTTGCGGCGAGCCGCCCGGAGCCACCTCAAGGAGATCCCAGGTTTGAACGATAGCCGTATCGAGAATTCGGATTTTGTAGAGGATGTTACTGAACCCGTCGGCAAGCCAGAGGAATCCGGCGAGCGGATCGAATTCAGTCACCTGGAACAGGTTCTCCCCCGTCACCGACTGGCCATTGGGATTGGTCACCGTCACGTTGCGGTAACCGAAAACGGCCGCTTCGGCGATAGTGATCGTCACCTCGAGTTCAAACGGATCGATGTGGGTCATCTGGTCGACCGTGATCCCTTCGCCGAATGACACCTGCAAACCGCTTCCGCTCTGGAAACCGGTGCCAATGACCTTTGCTGTCATGGTATTGCCCCGGGCGCCGGTGTTCGGCGTCACCCCGGTCAGGGTCAGGATCGGCATGGAGGTCCAGCAGATGGGCCCCGGAGTCTTCTGTGTCAACTCGACCATCTCACGGACATTGCCGCGGTAATCCAGACTGAAGAGATGATCGCCGGCGCTGCTTGAGTTGACGAGCCAGAAGTTGTTTCCGTCGAAGCACATTCCCACGGGAAAGATGTAGTCGACCCCGCGGGGCGGTTCCGGACTGGCAAAGGCATACACGAACTGCATCTTCGCCGTGTTGAAGCAGTACACGGCATCGGCATCCACATCAGCGTAGTAAATACCCGGCGTCGCCCCGCGACCATACGCATCACCGTTTTCGGGCACATGAGCGAGCGCCCTCGGTTCGGATGTCGGCAAGACCCATTCCCCGAGAATGCTGCCGTCGGTCGGCGAGACCTTGTACAGAGTCGGCGGAATGTTGTACGTAGTCGAACCGCTGTTGACCGCCCAGAGGTAAAGGCCGTCCCATGCGATGTCTCTGATCGTCCCGCGCCCCTGCGGCGGTGCTTCGAAAGCACGTACCACCGTCACCTCGTCGCCGGATGTGTCCACCAGAATCAACTGGTCAATATTTCCCGCGACAGACAGCCAGAGGTTGCGGCCATCGGAACTGAGCCCCTGAACCCGATCCTCCAGAGTCAGTGCGTCGAGCCGCCAGTCACCCAGATCACGCAAGTTGTTGTCCAGCATCAGTACGCAGTTCGCACCGTTGTCAGCAAAGTAGAAGTACCCGTTGGTGGACATGATTCCCTTGTCCGCATCCCCATCGTTTACAAATAGGGAGTCACACGATGATATGGTCAGCAGTAAGGGGATCACGACCGCCGCGAGAGTACAGCTTAAGATTCCATGACGTCTGACCAAATCGCCACCTCCTGATGTTTGACTCGGGTCGTCGCCTCGGTCCGCTCGGTTGTCATGGCCCAGACATCCTCGGTACGGAAACACGCGCCGCACCGGTCGCCGGGCACTCACACTCGAAAAGAAGGATAACAACCAGCGTGCCGAATCGCCAGCGTCAAGGCCATACTACTGTTCCTATCGCAATTAGTGTTGGTGAGGCGGCGGGAGTGTGCTATTTTAGCCCCAAAGACGGGCGCTTCAAGCCCAGTTGTCGGTAAATCCTGCGCCGTTGAACGAACAGAGCGGCACCTCGCCCGGTTGGCATGCATCTTGTATACTGTGTGACAGGCCGTGGGTTATTGTGCGGTCGCCGGCTGTCGTGCGAAACCGCGTGGACGCCGCATCAAGTGAGAATGGGATGCAACTGAGAGACATCACAACCCGTGCTATCGTCTGGGCGATCGCTTTTGTTCTTGGAGTGGCCGCACTCTCCGTGATGGCCTTCATCACCATTGGACGATGGACGGACGACGTCATTCAGGCCAACAATGCGCTGACGCAGCTGGTTGCCGAAGAACTTGCCGACCTTTCCGCCACTGTCCTTGACTCACTGGCAACTGACTCCTACTTCGCGACCGGCGACATCTCCCACCACGCTCTGGACTCCCTGAATATCCGCCTCCGGGAGGTCACGCATGACGTTCTCGAACGCGTGGTCGGCATGGAGGGCGGCTTCTACTTCCCCGTATACGACGGGTTTTACGGCTACTCGTTCCCCACCTCGCCGCCGCCCAGCCCGGCTTACGGCCCTCCGCCCCGATCCTACGAAATCATCAAGGCCCAAGCACTCGAGACAATTGCATCGGGTCGGACTCTCATCGATGTCCACCGTTTCGATCCTGCGGTCTTCCCCCTTGCTACCGTGCCGATTCAGGTTGACGGCACCACGGTGGGAGCAATCTGGACTCGCGTGCACATCGAGCGGAAACTGCCCGCGCTGAGACTCCGCCAGGTGGCCAACATTTCGGCCCTCGTATCCCTTCTGAGCTTCTTTCTGGTGATCTTTATTTCCGCCTTCCAGCGCGCCAAGATCCGTCATATCCTTTCCGACCTCGAGAGAATCCAGCACGGTGAGCAGAGTACGGTGTACGTTCCGCGCGGCCCGATCGGGCAGATCAGCCGGTCTATCAACACTATGCTCGGGAATCTGGCCAAGGCGCATGCCAACCAGGTACAATTGGAACGAGAGCTGCAGCAGAAGCGCAAAATGGCCTCTCTCGGCACCCTTGTCGCCGGCGTGGCGCACGAAATCCGAACTCCACTCGCCATCATCAAAACCCGGGTTCAGATGTGGCAGGAGTCGATCAAAAGCGCCCCTGACTGCGGCCGGGCCGGCAGACCGTGCGGCATCACCGAGGAATCCATTCAACTGGTTGTCAATGAAACTGACCGGCTGGCCCGGCTCATCAAGCGCCTGCTCGTATTCTCCAAACCGGTAGCGGAGCAGTTTCAACCGGCTGATATCAACGCCCTCATCGAACATAGCATCAGCCTCGTCGATTCGAACCAGAAACGCCCCGACATCACGATCGTTCGGCAACTCGAAGCCGGCCTCCCGAGGCCCCTGGCCGACGGCAACAGCCTTATCCAGGTGTTCACGAACGTGCTGAACAATGCCTATGAAGCCATGAACGAACCCGGCTGCATCACCGTGGAATCAAAATTGACTGAGCGAGGGGCATCGATCACTATCGCCATCGCAGATAGCGGACCGGGCATTCCGGAGCAGATCCTGCACCGCATCTTCGACCCGTTCTTCACCACCAAGAACCGCGGAAACGGTCTGGGATTGTCGATCTGCTACGAAATCATCGCCGCGCACGGCGGCTCGATCATCTACGGTCCGGCCGATGGACCCGGCGCACGGTGCGTCATAACCCTGCCCGTCCGGACAGGCCATCAGGGAGTTCTAAAATGACATCAGGGAAGCAGATACTCATCGTGGACGACGAACCCTCAATGCGCGCGAATATTGTGGACCTGCTTGCCTCCGACGGCTACCGCCTGTGGGAAGCGGGAGACCCTGATGAAGCCATGGCGATCGCGGCGGAACGGCAACTCGACCTTGTTCTCCTGGATATCAATCTGCCCAAGCGCGACGGGATCGCGGTGCTGCACGAACTCAAGCAGCTCCGGCCGGACCTGCCGGTCATCGTTTTCACCGCGTTCGGCACAAGCGAGCGGGCTATTTCGGCGATGAAGGCAGGCGCGTATGACTACCTCGAAAAACCTTTCGAACTCGAAGAATTCAAGATCATAGTCCGACGCTCCCTCGACTACTCCAGCCTGCTTTCCGAAGTCCAGGACCTCCGCACGAAGTTGCGTGTGCGTCCGCCGGAGGACGACCTGGCCATTATCGGGAAAAGCGCGAGAATGAACGAGATTTTCAAGCTCATCGGTCTCATCTCCACAGTCGATGCCGCCGTGCTCATTACCGGATCCAGCGGGACCGGTAAGGAGTTGATCGCCGATGCCATTCAGAGGCATTCCGCCAGGCGGGACATGCCCTACGTAAAGGTCAATTGCGGCGCCTTTTCCGAGAGCGTGCTCGAATCGGAAATATTCGGCCACGAAAAAGGTTCTTTCACGGGCGCCATTGCCCAGCGCCAGGGGAAGTTTGAACTGGCCCACCAGGGTACCCTCTTTCTGGACGAGGTTTCCTCGATGCCCCCCTCGCTGCAGGTACGACTGCTGCGGGTTCTCGAACACAAATCGTTCTTCCGCCTCGGCGGCGAGAAACCGATTACTGTCGATGTCCGCGTGATCGCCGCCACCAACCGGAAACTCGATGATGAGGTGCATGCCGGGCGATTCCGCGAGGATCTCTTCTTTCGCTTGAAAGTCGTCCGGATCGATCTCCCACCCCTGCGCGACCGCTTGGAGGACCTCCCCCTGCTCGTCAAACACTTCCTCCAGAAGTACGCCCCCGACCGCCGCCTCGTCATTCCGCCTGAAGAACTGCACAAGCTGCGGGCGTACCACTGGCCAGGGAATGTCCGAGAGCTGGAAAACGTCATCCTCAGCGCTGTTGTGACCGCCCGGGAGGACATTCTGACGTTCGGTTCGCTTGTCCAGCACCCCGCCGAGGTGGATGATGACACTCTCCTGGACCAGCAATTGAGCCGCGGCCTTTCCATGCACGAAGTGCTCGCCGCAATGGAAAAGAAGATGATCCTCCGCGCCCTCAAACGGGCCGATTGGAACCGGACCGAGGCGGCCAAACTGCTTAACATCCACCGCCGGCTCCTCTATTCCAAGATGCAGGAGTACGGGATCACTCCGGGACGAAGCCGAGACTAAAATCGGGCGGTTCCAACCCGCCGGGGCGTGCGAATTCAGCCCGCCCAAGCTGCGGGATACCCCTGACGCGCACGCCAACACCTTGCAAACCAAACAGATGTGATTCTGCTCAGAGCTTGCACACTTTTTGCTTCTTATAATTGAGACGGTCTTTGTCCGCCGACGTATACCCGCCCAATCTTGCGCCGGGCCGTCTACTTCGACTCGAAGGCAGTAAAGAATGGAGTGACCCCGCTCCTGAAGATCATATTGGATGATTTAGGTGTCTTACAGAAGTCATTGGAGGAACACCCATGAAAACAGCGTTCACTTTCATCGCCCTGCTCGGACTCCTGCTATGCGGGGCCGCCCAGGCCGCGACTGTCACCACGGCGCAATCGGGAGAGTGGCGCGTCGGCGCCACCTGGGTCGGCGGATCTGAGCCGACTGAGACGGACGATGTCCTGATCGGTGCGGGTCACACTATTTCCGTCGATGATGCCACTTCGGTCTGCAGCTCCATATCGTTTGCAGACACGTCTGCGCACATCGACATGAATTCCAACAGCCGACTGACGATCCACGGCGATTTCACACTCGCCGCTGAATCTCACAACGTCTTCAGCGCGGGCTGGTCCGGCACCTCGGCCTATGTCTACTTCGTCGGCAACGATGACCAGACACTTGCCGGCTGGAGCACCACCGGAGGCTCCACGTCTTTCCGCGACATCGTGATCGACAAGCCGGCCGACAAGAAGGTCGCAACCGCCGGCAACGCTATGCGCTTTGCCGTCCAGAACAGCCTTGAGATCATCAGCGGCATTTTCGAAATGGGAGCCGACGATGAGTTCGAGGCCCGCTTCGCCTCAAGTGCGAACTTCACCAATAACCAGGTCCTGCAGATCATCGTACGCGCCGACGGCCAGTTCCTGATGGTCGACGGCACCGGCTCACACTGGATCCGCAGCAACGTCGGCTCAATCCCAATTGGCAAAATGACCGTTTACGGGATCGCCGAGTTCTACGACGCCAGCTCCAGTGACATCAGCATCGGGGGCATCGATGTCAAAGAGGGCGGGAGCATCACGCTTGGTACCGGTCTGTGGACCAGTTCCAGCGGGGCCATGTTCAACCCCGGTACGATCACGGTCGAAGCCGGCGGAGAGATCGAATGCGTCACAACGTCCGATATCTGGTTTCCGGCTAGCTCTGTGGTCCTCAACCCCGGTGCGACCTACAAGACAACCAGCTCGACCACTATCTTCCCCCCGACCCTTGTCAACAATGGCAAGGTGCGGTACCAGCGTACTTCGAGCACGCAAACGGTGGCTGACCTCGACTACTACGATCTCGAGTTCAGCTTCGGCTCGGTCGCCGCTCCCAAGCAGTGGGCGCTGACCGGCGGGCGTTTGGTTGCCGACAGTCTCACGGTCAATAACTCCGCGGCCGCCGTCCTTTCGGCGTCATCGCCCCAGACGCTGACCGTGAATGGAACGGTCCGCTTGACCTCCGGCCTCCTCGACATTACGGACCCCGAGGTTATTCTCGCACTAGCCGACGGGGGCTTGATTTCGCGCGCCACGGGAGAAATCTCGACGCCGCCGTTGTTCCTCGGCGGGGCCAACGTCAGGTATACCAGCACCGCTAGTTCCGTAGCCACCGGACCGGAACTGCCGACCGATCCTTCCACGCTTATGGACCTGACCGTCTTCTGCACCGGCCAGACCGTAACATTGAGCGCCGACGCGACGGTCAACGGCAACCTGATTCTCTCCGCTGGTTTGTTGGACAACTCGGGGGCCGTTCTCGCGATGGCCGATGGGGCAACAATCCGCCGCGCCACCGGTACCGTGGCCGCTCCGCCGGCCTTCGGGTCGATGGCCAATGTCGAGTATATCAGTACCGTCAGCCCGGTAACCACCGGCTTGGAGATTCCGGCCGATCCGGCTGTGCTGCAGAATCTGACCATTACCGGCGACCAGGGGGTGACTCTGAGTGCCGATGTGACCGTCAACGGCGTAGTTAGCCCGGTGGGCAGCGAACTAAACACAGGGAGCTACAAGCTCATCTTGGGGCAAATGTCGCTGTTGTCGGAGACCTCGGGCTTCGTCGTCCAGGGAACGGTTGAAGCCACTCGCTCACTGGGATTGGGCGTCAACGAGTCCTTCAGCGGTATCGGTCTGGAGATCAATGCTGACAACGACAGCCCGGGCGAGACCACGGTGCGTCGCGTCACCGGTTCCCCCTACACAATCGCCGATGTTACTACCTTGCCACGGTACTTTGAGGTGCTGCCGGCCGTCAACACCGGCCTGGCTGCTACCACCGTCCTCCACTACGACGAGAGCGAACTCGGCGGAATGGGCGAGGGCGGTCTCCTGGTGTACGCATCAAACGATGCCGGCGCCACATGGTCTCTCGTCGGCGGCACAGTTGATGCATCCGCCAACACTGTCACGGTGACCGACGTGGATGGTTTCTCGCTGCTGACGCTTGCGGCTCCGATCGCCGTTGCCCTCGAGCCGCCCACGCTGTACGCGTTCCAAGCCTTCGCAGTTAACAGCATTACCGGAACCATCTATCTCGGTGGCACAGCCGCAGGGAACGTCAATGACATCAATCTCTCCAGCTTGCGCGTCAATGGAAGTATTGAGCCGGCTGCGGCCGAAGTGGTAAACGACTACGCTGGTTTCCCGGGAGATGTGCTTATGGTGACTTTCCCCATCCCGCCGCTGGTTGCGCAGTTCGTCCCGAGCTGGGGCACAACTGTCCGCCCGTATGCCCTGACGGGTGAGTTCAACGATGCCAGCCCATTCGGCCACGTCGGCGAGTTCGTGTTAATAGGGCATCGCTCCGGCGATGTTAATGCCGATGGCCAGGCAACTGTCTCGGATTTGACCTACCTCGTCGCCTTCATCTTCCGTGGCGGCCCGTCGCCCGTGTTCTTGCAGCCGTGTGATGCTACCGGCGACTGCCAGGTAAACGTTGCGGATATCACCGCCTTTGTGAAATACTTGTTCAGGGGAGGTCCCGAGCCCCAATCGTGCCACGATTGACGGTCAGAAGAATGCTTTGAATGGATCTGCCAACGGGGTGGAACAATAGATCAACGTTCCACCCCGTTTCTGTGATTGATCCACGCCTGAGCGGCTGGCGTACTGCTGGCAGCTGGTTGGCGAGGCTCTTGGCCCGATGTAAGGGGGTGCGCAGACCTGCAGTTCAGTTGAGTTGCTTTGGCTCATAGAGAGCCATCGAAGCGAGACTTATAGATAGTCACGCCTTGCGTAGGTCTGAATATCCACGATAGGCAATAGAAGCTGATGGGAGGTAGTGCTTTATGGTGGCGGGGGGAGGATTTGAACCTCCGACCTTCGGGTTATGAGTCGAGTCCGAGCACCTAACACCAGACAACACCGGGCAGTATCCTGTAGTAACAGCAAATACTTACGGCAGTGATCGTTGTCCGGTGTTGTCCACTATTTTGGGGTGTTTTGGCCTGGGTCGTTAGAAAACTGTTAGAAAGAACACCGTTTCGCAGCGGCAATCACACCGCGCTTCATGGTCACAACTGCTCGGACCGGAGGGAGTCAGCTGCGCTTCGATAGCCCCCTACATCACCAGCACCATCTTCTTGGTTTCGATAAACGTCCCCGCCGTCATACGGCAGAGGTATACTCCGGAGGCACACCCGCTCCCATCCCAGTTCACCATATGCGTCCCGACGCTGAACCTCCTATCCGCTACCATTGCCACCACCTGCCCCAGACTATTGACTATCTCAATCCGTACCCGTCCCGATACCGGTACACTGAAGCTGATCTCCGTGCTCGGATTGAACGGGTTCGGCTGGTTCTGGAAGAGGGCATACCCTTCGGGCAGCGCGGGCTCGTCCGGGTCCTCGAAGTCTGTCGGTGGGGAGCCGTAGACATATACTTCGCCATCGATGGTCGCAATATACAGGCAGTTGTTGGCGATTGAGAGATTCCCTCCGACATCGCACTCCCACACGATCTCCCCCCGCTCGGCATCGATGGCCGTGGTCTTGCCGTCCGAACTGGCGAAGATAAGGCCGTTGGCCCCGGCCATGTGGTAGGTAACCGCCGAATCGCAGGCGACCCGCCACTGCTCCTCGCCCGAGTAGCAGTTGTATGCCTTCACAATGCCTGAATCGGAGATGATGACTTTGTCCTCATAGATGGTCGGATTGACCGCCCGGTCGAGTGAGTTGTACTTCCCGGGCCGGTGCCAGAGAAATGTACGGGTGGTCAGATCCAAAGCGTCAAAGTGTCCCTGCCATACCGCGTAGAGGATGTGACGGACGGTATCGATGACCGGTGCGGTACCCATACCGGAGAGCCCGGATTCGGCGTCCTTAAGAATTAGCGTTGAAACCGACCAGAGCTTCTCTCCGGTGTTCACGTCGTGGGCACGAATCAAGCCGGCCACGAACGAGTAGATCGTATCCTGATGGACGGCCACCGTGAATTCATCGATACCCTGGCTGAGGCCGAAGTAGTGCTGTTTCCGGCCGGTCGCTACGTCCCAGGAAAACACCCCGCAGTAGTACCCGCCGAAGCCGAGTACCCGGCCCTTGTAGGGCACTGGGCTGAAGTAGTCGGCGAACTGCATTGGAAATAGATCTACCCAGAGAGGCTCGCCGCTCTCGGCGTTGCAGGTCCAGAATGTGCTGAGATTCCCGTAGAACACCTCGAAATACACTCTGCCGTTATCGTACGCAATCCCGCTGATCTCATCGCACTCATATGCTTGCCAATATCTGTGCCATATGCCTCGGCCCGTTGTCGCGTCGACGCACCGCACCACCGGATCGGGCTCCTGGTAAGGGTGGGTCTCTTCACTGGTCATGTAGAGGCGGTTGCCAACCACACTGAGCTGATCAAGCGGAAAGCCCAACTGGTACCGTATGTGCCACCGGACCTCCAGCGGCACGGTGATGCTGTCCCGGTCGTTGTACCCGGTATGGAGCAGGTTGTACTGGAACATGGGCCAGTCGGAAGAGCTTCGCGCCGGCTCCGCCAATACACAAATTCCAATCACCAAACTTGCGTGTCCGACAGCACAACAGATATCAACGAACCGCCGGAATGGGCTTCCGCGAGTCGTCTCTCGTTGGGACCGATACGATATGGGCGTTTGATAGCCAGATATCATTACCTTGTCTCCAATATGCAATCCCAGGCTAACAAAATCGAATTTGAGCACGCGCCGTCGATGTCCCTTAGGGGCCATAGCATAGCCAAGCACAAGGCAAAGGAGTGGCCCGCTCGGTTATCGGCTCTCGTCAAATGAGTCTGCTTATCGCAGCAGCCTTGGGCTCAACCCCATCTTGAACGAGGCGTCATCGTATCTGATGCTTTTCCCGCTCCTATATGACGCCAACATTAATACCCAGGATAGAAGAAGTCATAGCTGCCCGTTCGCATTCGGTCCAAAATGTCGGCTGGCGAAACCACGATTCCGATTTCCGCCGAAAAGTGTTCTGGTGGAAGCTTGCCGACCTCTTGGTAAGGTCCATTAATATTCCACACATACCATCTGAGCGATCGCTTCATGGCCGGATTGCCGACGTCATGACTACCCCGAAAGACGACGTTTACTGTACCGATCTCTTTGACATTGCCCACTTTCTGCCAGAGACCCAGCTGAAGGCCCCAGCGAATCACTACATGGGCGTAGAAGTCAACGTCTCCACCAACAACAAATTCCAGGTCCGGAGATACATCCAGCGGGAAGGCCTCCCTGAATACCCGGATGACTCGGCTGTTCATCATGGACAGATCGTCGCCTACGTATTGAAAGAACTTCTTTCGATTCCCGTTCAACTGAGCAACGAAGACGTCACCGAGTCGGATTACGATTCTGGCCATTGCTGAATAATCCTCTACCAGAGCCGCCTCTTAGGGGCAATCGCGTTGATCTTATTGAGCAACTGCCCGCCATTCTTGGCGAGTCCCCACCGGTCGATCATAGCCTGTTCCCAAACTAGACGAGCTCTCGAACTTGCACTCCAGAAAGCAGGCTGATATCGGAGGAACTCTCGACCAGTTCCCACAGCAAGGGCGTGTTCGGCGAACCGTTCCGCAGCGGGCCGTCCCGTTTGGCCAATATACCTAATGACACCTTCCTTGTCAAATCCTATGTAGCCACAACCGGCCGCGTCAGAGCTCAAGCTACTCCCCACTCTTGCCATACCGCCTGCGCCAGGAGCTTGAAACAGCCCGATCTGTGCCTCTGCTTGCATAGAGAGACCCGCGGACCAGCTGTAGCCTCCCCAATATCCGGCGTCATAGCAGTTTTGGTTTGAGTAGCCCATAAAAGCCTGAGTCAGAACTGGAGTGCTGCCAGAAGGGTCAGCACCAAACGATGCAGCCCAAAAGGAGGCTACGCCATTCGCAAAACCCTCGACGGTGGAAGAGAACCATGCTCTGATCTTCCCGATGACTGTGATTGACTTCACTTCAATGGGATTCTCAAAGTGGAGCCCCTGCACCGGCACTTGTTCGGTATTATCTGTTCCCCACGTTGGGAGGAAATCCCCCAATAGAGAGAATTCCGTACCAGACGATCCTGCCGATTGGCGAGCGTCACACTTGTTGACCCAAGCGGGATACATTGCAGCCCCGGCTGCCGCACTAATACCAATCCCCTGGTTCCATGGATGTCCTCCCGCAACATTCCATAGTGCAGTGTTTGCCGCACTGGAGGCTGCGGCGCCAGCCATCCCATATGCTAAGTTGCACCCCTTGTATGGGTTCGGTATACCCGCTCCGGTTATCCCACCTACGGACGAGGCTGCAACAGAGGCCATCCCGACCAGCATGTCCCGGGTTCCTCCGGGGATGTCGGTTCCAGTTGGCACCGGCCCCGTACACCGCGACCATTGATACCATTGGTACGCCATCGAAGCGAAGGGAATAATCTGCCAAAAGAAATTTCCGTCTGGATCGACGTTTCGAAAGGGGTCATTGCCGACGAACATGTAGCCACTAGCCGTCTGCTGAGCGGCATCCAAACTCGTGAACCGCCCCAATTGTGGATCGTAGTAGCGTGCACCGAAGTAGTCGTAGTCAAAGGTGCTGTGTTTGTCATGCAGTTTACCGGTGTACTGCACGTCCGAGAGGAAACTCCCCTGCTGCTCGGCAATCTCTCCAAAGGGATGGTAGTTGATGTACTCGCGCACGAAGGGGGTCGTTCCGGGAACCCCCCGCATGAAGGCCCGGGATGAGCCCAGATGGTCGGTCAGATGGTAATGGAGCTGGGTATTGTCATTGAACCGGTAGGTGGCTATCGTACCATTCGGGCCCACAACGTATATGTCGAGCTCTCGATCAAGCTCATCGAAAGTGCCCAGTAGCGTGCCGCCGTCATACAGGTAGTACGTATGGCTCGTGCCGTTTCGAAGGCACCATTCTCCTCCACCGGACCCGTCTGTCGTAGCTCCCCCTGACTCCACCACAAAGCCGACGCTGTCGCTGCCGGTAACAGAAGCGCCATCCTCAGCAACCCCCCCACCACCGCCAATGAGATCCTCAATGCCTCCTCCACCGCACTCTTCCAGGTATTGGAAGTGGTAGGTTTTCCGAATGCGCTGACCGGCGTCATCATAGGCAAACTCCAGCGTGTTCTGCGTGCCTCCGGCCAGATTCGGCGCGACCTTGGCGAAGATCAGCCGGTTGCCGAAATCATAGCGCATTTCGTAAATCTGCCCGGCCGTATCGGCGACCAGATTACCGACCGCATCGTATCGGAGCGAGTGGGTGACCGCACCTGATGTAGCCACGAGCTTCGATGAACCGGGTTGGGCGTCGTAGGTATACCGCACGATGGACCCGTCACCGTTTTTCACCGAGTCTCGGTTCCCCAGTCCACCGTAGTAGTAGTCGCGGTTGAAAGCTTGGTCGGTGACGTGATCGGCCCGACTTAGATACCCCAGTTCGTTGTAAGTCAAGGTATAATGGTGATCACGCTGACCAACGTCGGTCGAATTCAGGCTTCTGATTCTGCGAATACGTCCGTTATGGTAAAAGACTGAGCCTTCGTTATATACCAGCGAGTAAGCGAAATGGTCCTGGTCGTACCCATCCTCTACACCGCCCGACATGTAGGGAACAACCGACGGCACCAGATTCTCGCCCACGTTCATCCCGAGAAGGGCTCCCTTGGGATCGTAGCGGAAATCGAGTTTCTGCAGGGTGTCATGTACCTCCGGAATCGCTTCCGGGCTGTCGTAGACGCCGAGCACGATCTTCTCGGGCGCACCGTGGACATCGTACGTATAGCGGGCGTAGTCCAAGTGATCAATGCTGGGCCCAGTTACACCGCGAGATACCGAGGCTAGCTCCCCGGATTGCCCATAGCCGTACTCGTATATGAGGAGTCCATTAGTATCCGGGTAGTGGGGCATAATAGTCAAACGCTTCAGCGCGCCGTCGCGGTCATAGTCATGCCGGACCGCTTTCAAAGTCCCTCCGGAAATGGGTAGTCTTGTCACCGTCAGGTCATACTGCTCAGTCGGGTAGCGGTAGTATTCCTGATAGTACGTTCTGTCGCCACTCTCCACGCGCACCAAGGCGCCTGGCGACACGATCGTATCGCTTCCCGATACGTACCAGTCATAGTACCAGCGATAGGCAACCTCCGGATTGCTGGCCGAACTCGGGAACGTTTCATTCTCGGCATGGCTCTGAGTGAAAAAGGTAGCCGCTCCAGTCAGTTCGCCTGCTTCCACCGACCGACCCAACCGGTCGTACTTACAGTATGCGAAACGGTCCAGCGCGGCCTGCTTGTCCGTCTGAGAGAATCGTGCTCTGCCATGCACGTCATAGAGCATACGGACAACGCCCCGGTCAACCTGCCAAGAGCTGTCGACCTGGCCCAGGTCATTCGTGTACACTCTGGTCAACGGGGCCTCAACCCAAGTGTGGCTCGGTCCGGAAGAGTATCCGATTGCTTCCACGCTCTCTTGCCCGATCAGATTCTGGGTCTGCATTGCCACGACCGAGTCCTCTGACAGGTCGGGCCGATAGTAACGAGAGACAGTCTTGGCGAATTTGCCACGAGCATGAGCCACCTGGTGCGACTCAACGCCGTCTTCATCACTTGTGCTGGAAATGGACACTGTGTCGCCCGACACGACCGCGAAGGGCGTCAGACCATAGACACGAGTATACGGCGAACCCAGAGAGTCTGCACCTGGCGACGCGAACTCGATCAGCCGAGCCGTCTTGTCGGACGCATAGCGGCTCCCTGCGTAGGGCGTCGAGAAGCAGTCTACGTTATTGGTCCCATTGAAGAAGTAGGCCGCTTCCGCCTCCGGGGTCGTCGAGTAGTCTAGGACACCAGCCGCACCCACCAAGTCAATGTACGACCGGTAGGACTTAAAGGGCTGGCCGAGCGCATTGCGCTCGTTGACGCCGGACACCGCGGTCATGGCCGCTCCGCGGTAAGCCGCGGTCGTCCGGGTCTGAAGAGTGGCGCCGCTGCCGTCGGTGTACGACACACTCACCGTCGAGTCATTGTCCGAATAGGCCACGGTGCGCGTGTAGTTGGGATCGCTGGGAACGTAGACGCCATTGTTCCCCTGACGAGAAAGATAGTACCGAGTTCGAGCGACGGGCCTGTCCTTGAAGTCATAGATGGCGACCGGCCTCAGGAAAGTGTCATACCGGTGTTTCGCGGGCAGGTTCTCCTGACCCGATGCAGCCAGCACCAGTCCGGTCTCCTGGTCGTACACCGTCGTGCTCACGGATGCGTCGCTGGGAAAGACGCGAATGTCGTCCAGGAGCAGCGAATCAGCGACAAGATCGACTGCAACAAATTCGATCCGGATCGAGTCAATGTTCCCCAGCGGTGCTGTATCGAACCGATGCCGGATATGCCCCCAGTTCTGATCTCCCGGGGAGATCAATACTGAGTCAAATACCTCGTTCGTACTCGGGGTATAGCTGCGGAGCCGCACCCGGGCGATACCTCCGGTAGCGTTGCGCTGGCGGGCCCAGAAATCAAGCCAATACGTGTCGCTGAGCAGGCTGTCGCGGCTCATCGCTCTGGTGAGCATCTGGTTGCCGGGGACAGGCAGAAACCCGAAGGCTCCGCTGCCCGAGAAGCCGGAACCGTGCACGATTGCCCCGTATTGGGGGCTGCTGTTGTACCAGTTGTCTTGCCCATAACCGAGCGCGTCAAAGTCGTACTCGCCATTGAAGAACAGGCACTCGTTGGGGTGAGCGTTTGCGAGGGTAGCCAGTTGAAAACGCCCGTCGGCACTAAACTTAACCGCGGCGGTATCCCCACCTGCACCGGTCCAGACCACTAGATTGCCGAACACATCATAACCTTGGTTTGGCTGACCCGCCAACGTGTCGAACTGGATAACCTCTGTCCCATCAATTCCCATCGTCTTGTGGTAATCTCCGACCGTCATGCAGTAGTTCCCAGAGCCAGCCGGGTAGTGGCGAGTGTTATTGTGCACAATCACGATAACGTCGCCTGCCGAGACATTGAACGAGCCTTCGGACGTAAGAAGTTGCCACCCCTGCTTGCACCAAATAGAAGAGAGAGAATCAACTACCAGCCCGTTCAACTTGATTACACAGTACTCCCCTAGAACTGAGCTGACCAACTCCGACCGGAAGGCGCACCAGCCATCCTCTTGAACCTCCTCTTCGTATGTGTGCACACTGGTGGAATCGAACGTCTGGTAGACGAGCTGGTTGTAGATGCTGTCGATACTTCCGGTCAGGTACCACCTCGAGGCATCCCCCCATTGCCACGACCTCGCCAACCTCCCGTCGGCTCTGTACTCCATGCCTCGACGGCTGACAAACTGGGTATCGGGGACACTCGGCTCGTTGTCGATAACAAGGCTGATCTGCTGCGATGGTCGGTTAAAGAATGTCAGGTCATCGTCGTAATCATACTTAGTACTGTCCACTTTGACAAGATCATCGTACAGGCGGGAGCGTTGCGACACCGGCCGACCATGAGCATCGTACCCGGTGTAGCTTTCGAATGCTACCCAGTTAGCACGGTTGTGTACGTGTGGCGTCCGCGTCCTGAAAGTGCGGTATCCTTGAACGGACAACTGACTGATTTCGAAGTCAACCCGCGTTGTATCAAAGCATGTCCCCGAGGGATCAGTAGCTGATGAATCGAAGCTGTACTCCACCTGCCCATCCAGCAGGAAACCACCACCCGAAATGCCGTACCTGTAAAGATCAACCAGGTCAGGAAACTTCGGACCGTTGTATGCCGGACCAACCGGGAAGGTGGTATCGACATCGTTGTAGAAGTAGCTGATTGTGTAGGCCTGCGGAGTTGCCGACAGAAAGTGTGGCGCTGACACGCGGCAACGGCGGAATCGTGCACTCCCGGACGGAGGATCGAAAAGCCCACCGGAGTAGGAAACGTCGGTGGCAATGGCATCCGGGGCTCCTTGGTAGGCGCTTCTCGTGATCCTGGTGACGACAGGGATGGAGGGCTTGGCCGTCCAACTTCCTTTATAGAGTTGGAATGCGGCCCGTGAAACGCAACCCGAGATAAGGGCGACGCGATCGCGAAACACAACTGGTGCGTAGGAATCGAAGAAGTTCCCAACCATGTAGTTGTAAGGAACATAGGGATCAAAGAACCCGTTGGCGGTCAGCGGCTCGATGTCGAGCTCATGCCAATTGCCCAAAGCATGGTACATCAGAATCCGTTTCGGGTCGTCGAGGTCTGCGGCGTTTACCCCTGCGGCGACTAAGACGTCGCGCGAGAGATCGAGCATTGCACATTTGGACTCTTCCGTGCTGCTATCGCGTGCCAACTGGAGATAAGGAGCCTGAATACCGGATACAAGCTGTTCCGACTGACTCCATTGGCCAGAGCCTAAGTACCGGGCACCAAACACTGTACCCGAGTTGCGCTCGTGCCAAGCGATCATCTCTTCCGACACTTTTAGCGAGGCGTCTTTGTTTCCCGAACCGAAGATCCGTTCCGCCAGCAACTGGAAGCCGATATTCGATCCATTCCACCGGCCGACGGATACCCGATATCTGTTCGAGCCGAAACAGGTAGAGGTTTGGAGCACCTTCAGCGCCACCGTGTTTGCGCCCGATGAGTAGACCCTGCACTCATCTCCCTCGTAGTCGTAGCGTTGCCTTTCCCAGCCTTGAGCGTTCTTGTAATGGTGATAAACACGCAACTGCGGTGTTCCGAATGGACCGACCGTCGTCTTATGAGACGAAATCACGAAGCCGTTACTCATTGGTGAGATAGACTCCACTCCCAAGGTGCCGACGGGATCGTCCGGAATTGACCAAGAGGTGTGTTGCCATCCTACTGAAGGCACGTACCGGTGAACCCGATAGTGGCCGCCGGCCCCGGAGTTCTCGTGACTTGCGCACACAACAAAATCGTCTCCTACCGCCCATCTGGGGTCGGGGTACCAATTCCCCAACTCACTGTCGTACCCGACCTCTAAACCTCCGGTGGCGAAGTTAAATTTTCCGTAGTAGAAGGCCCCGCGGGTCTGGGTCGTGCTCCGGGTGTAGAGAGCCAATCCAAAGCAGTCGAGACCCAGCCCGACACCGCCGTACAGCAGGTTCTCTCCGCTCCGATCGACAATCAGGCGCTCTATCCATCCGGTATCGCTCCTGCAGTAGTAGTATGCACGGCGAAACATGAGGCTATCGGGACGCCACGAGGTGTAATCAGGAGGGTATACCTCCGATGCAATAAAGAACCGATCTCCAGCAACGATGGCCGTCCAGTCATTGCATGCCCAAGAGGGGATAATTGTATCGCGAACCCAAACTCCTCCCGCATTTTCCAGCACGATGAAGAGGTTATCTGCTCGCTTGCGAAGCACCCCCCATCCATCGGAAGCAGCCACTTCGAAGCTCATGCCGGGCCAATCCTTGCCCGAAGAGTTATCAACAAGATCAGGGAAGTCTTGAAAATGCCAATAGCCGTTCCAGCTTCCTACCTGGAAGGTTCTGTACATGGCACCGCGGGCATCCTGGTACTTGCCGATGAAGATGTTGCGGGACCACGCTTGGCTTCCCCAGTTGCGCCTATAGCCTATACTGGGTGAGTACCCGGTATCCGCGTAATTGAGCTGCGTCAAGATGCTGTCGGTCGAAAGCAGTTGATAATCGAGGGCAGCAAGCCCACCCGCCGGCGATAGCGCGCTCTTAAGCGCGCCGTAGTTGGCATCGGTCGGAGTATTGTAGTACTCGAAAATTGTTCCGGGCAGAGACGAGTCCCCTACCGCATTCGCACGCGTAATCCCCATTAGGAGAAGTTTGCAACTCGCAGGTTCCAGAACATTGCCTAGATGGTCGTACGAGAATGCTACCCGACTCAGAATTGTCTCCAACGGCGATATGACATATACGGAATCTAGCCGTTTCGTCGCATATGTCCGGTATTCCGTAGGCATCAGGAACGATTGGAGGTCGGCCCGATTGCCGTACACCAGCTCCAGAGCATTACCTGACTCGGCGTGCGCATGCGTCAGATACGAGTATGCGGTGTAGTAGTGGTCTGACACATTGCCATTGCCCGGATTCAGTGTCGCCAGTTGCGCTGTATCCTGTTCATACTCAGAACGCACGCTGGAACTGACGCCCATCGTCTGGATTTTGGCGAGCCGCCAGCGAAACGGATACAATGCATCGCCAGCGGTCTGTCCGACCGCAACGCTGCTGCCCCATGAAAGTGTATAGTCTGTGCTGCTTCTTGTAGGCAGCGGCCCCTGATCATACGCCACTTGGTCGCCAAAGGTGTAGACCATGCTGTCATCCTTATAGATGGTCCATCCCTGAATTCGCTTAATGTCCCCGGAGCTATAGACATCACGTTCGACTCTCCACCTAATGTCTCCAACGACCCTAAAATTCTGAGTAGTATAGGTCCAATTGTCATGCGCCAGTTGGAGCACACCTTCCGGACCAATGTAATAGTAGCGGTCATCCCGTAAATCAACCGTGTTCCGGTGATCAGAAGCAATGTAGCACTCCGGTAAGCCAAAACCAAGCCCCACGCAGGACGCCTGAACGTCACGGTTCTGCTCCCTCACAACCGAACCGACGGCGCTGGAGTACGACAGCGACAACTCAAACGAAGGGCCGTTCGGCACCGCAATGCTGCCAATTGGAAACGCGTCTTGATACTGGCCACCGAATCCTCCTCCTGACCCCAAAGGCGAGGAGGAGGGCATATCGCTGGGCATCTGCCCACTATATTGGGGGGTGGCTGTCCAGGTGAGCGTTGGTAGAATGATCGTACAAACGACTAGAGAACGAAGGACTGTAAATGAGAGAAGACGCGAGTGAGTCCCTCGAGAAGAAAGGTGGCGTGCGCACATGACGAACCTCCCGTGGTTGACATGGTCGCAGGCACATCGCCTGATAACGCCAACAGGAATCTATGGCAGGGAGAGCCCCATTCCCAAATGCCCGTATGCCCGCAACCACAATTACCGTTGCTATTACCAGTTGATGGATAATTATCGTGGGGTTCTTTGTCAATAACAAAATTCAGAAATATGAGGGATCTCTGAAGCCACTCTGTGGCGATGCTTAAGCGCAGGTTCATTGGCGCGCCTTTCACGACATTTGAGATAATGTGAGGGGTTAGGCAAAGTCCCTCCTGAAACTTCAAGATCGCCCTCGCCCCCTGAGCTAACCAACCACAGCGACTTTTGTAACGCGACGTCCGGGTTTTGGACCCGGAGGTCGCGGGCTGCTGCGAAGCGTGTCTACGGTAGGTTGACTCAGCCGCCGCCTGCTATCAGCGACCAGCGAGATTCGCAACCAATTTGGGCTGAGAGGCTGTCGAATCAGGCAGCCTTCATCCACGTGGTCGCATTCGTCAAGCGTGAGGAACCGGGTACCTCCCGTCTACGGCTCATACCGCGCCCAGAAGCTGCGCTTCAACTTGTGCTCAAGCCGCAAATTCATTTTGTACTCGTCATGACCTGGCAATCCTCCCCAGTCGCGAATGCGCGGACCCAGATCATCGAGTTTTCGCAAGTACCGAACAGCGTAGGTGTAGTACTTTGATACTGCGCGCCGGAGAATTGAATCGAGCAAGACTCGATAGAGAACACTGGCCACGAGGAATCTCTCCTGCTTCTCGAATGCCTTTGCCCACGGCAACAACTGGTCGTAGTAGTCTCCGTTAAGCTGAGTGGAGCGTTCGATCAAGTAGCGCTCGGCCTCGGCGAAGCGTTCCAATTCCAACAAGAACGAGGCGTCGACATAGTCGAGAGTTGGAGACTCCAGCACCAGTGCGATCTCGCTGTCGATTATGCGTTCCGTTTCAGACTCACCGATGACACTCCCCAGCAGAGACAGCCTCTCCTTGCTCCTCGAACGGCGGAATACCCTCCATGCCACCTCTTCGGCTCTCCCCCGGTTGCCGAGATCCATGAGCACTGGCAGCAGCAATCGCTCGCGCTCATCAAGCTGGAACATCTCGCCGGATGGAACTTTGTCCAACCAGTGCAGGGCTACGAGTGGAAAACCGCTCTCATGGTAAGCTTCCGCGATGTGAAAGTGTCCCGCCACCGGCAGGTCTGGCCACTTGGCGCGGCACGCCTTCTCAAATAGAGCGGGGTCTTTCAATTGCCTGGCGATAGACTCGATAGCCAGGTACCAGTGATATCTCTTGAATTCGCCCGCTTCCTGCGCGCCCAAAGCCCAGAACTCGTCGACCATGCGCCGGAGATACGACTCCGGCAGGAAGGCGGCAGCGTTGGCAATCACAGAATCACGAACCCCGAATTCATCCTGCCTGTACAGCTTGAGAGTCAGGTCGTACAGCCATTCCTTATCTTCACATTGAGACGCGTGAGAAGTGAAGCTCTCGCTGGCGAAGATGCGGTACACATCGCCGATTGATCCGTCGGAATCATCGGCACGGCCCAGCACGGCGTTGTCAGTCTGGATAAACGCCGCCACCAGCTCAACACTCTGGCGCGGGCCTGCGGCCAGGCTGTCAATCTCGTCCAGCATACTCTCGAGTTCACGGGCATATGGTCCTGACTCGCGGTAATCGATAAACCGACGCCCGCGTTTCAGTCCGGCCAATCGAGATTTGATTGATTTGACAGCATCGGTGTCAGACATGGCGGCCGATCACTCCTGCATCAACTCGGGATGCTCTTCCCGGAGCCAGGACAGCAACTTCTCCCGCAGGTCTCCCGCCAGACTCATTGCCTCCACCAGCGCCGACTCGGTGATAGTCCCCGCCGCATCGTAGCTGACTATGGCTCGCTTGCGGCTAATGGCCTCCAAGGACGCTATTATATCAGGCGGAGGGTTGATGGTGAGTCGCAGCGATTGAATGGTTCGGTAGTGCTGCCCGGCACCACCGGGAATTCGGTAGCCGCTCGCCCGTAAGGCGGTCGTAGCGCAGCCGAGGCAGGCGTTGTAAGCGATGGCCAGGCGCCAGTCCAGCGTAATCTCGATCTTGGCCGCTTCGATGATGTCCCGGTCGACCTTGGCAAGGAGATCGGCGATCTCTGTCCGGCTCGTCGAATGCCGTTTCAGCCAACCGCTACTGAGCCAGTCTTCCAAGGTCATCTTCGTTCCCCATCACGAATAGCTTGTCCGACTTCAGCACGTTGAGGAGAAAGTGGTTTCCTTCTCGGACCTTCTGTCGAAACTCACTCTCCGCATACAGCGTCGGATTGATTGGCCGCTGCATGTGTTCTTCCACCGGCTTCAGGATAGCAACCAACTCGCGAAATGACAAGCTTCCAACTACCATGAGATCAATATCACTTGAACTGGTATCCTGACCGCTGGCGACTGAACCGTAGATCCAGGCCAGGCCAATCTTCGATTCGGCTTGTGTCCGGAGGATGTCACGGATAACATCCGCGATGCCAAACGTCTTCTCGGCTATTGCCTTGAGTTCACCGAAGACCGGACTGTCGGAGTTGGCGCGGTAGAACTTCTGAATGCCAATTGGCTCCACTGTCAGTATACCGGCGGCGGTAAGCGTCTTGAGCTCCCGCTGGAGTGAACCCGGTGTGTCGCCCAAGAGCCTGACCGCCTCTCGGAAGTAGTAGCGTTTGTCGGGATTCAGCAAGAAGAGCGCAAGTGCTTTCCGCCGTATCTTGGGAAACAGGGCTTCCCCAATTCCGGAGCTCACCCCAATCGACGATTTGCTCTTTGAGCTTCGCGCGCACATCCTATCACTACCTGATTCTATTCTTGATACAACTGATTCTATTGTCGGAACAAGTGAACTCTATTTGAGATCAATTGTCAAGCCAAATCTGTTATGTTCTCATACCTGATTTGGCCGATGACTATGACCTTCGGGTTCTTGGCTGAGCGGTCAAGTACTGTGCGGCCATCAGTTTACGACGGGTTCAGTAAGCCCTTGCGTTGCAACACGAGATCTGAGTGGATCGGCGGCTCGAATCAGCTTACCCTGTTCGCAAAGCAAGCTGTTGTTAGCAAACTGTTAGAAAATCGCGTTTTTGGTAGGTCTAAATATCCACGATAAACGATAGAAGCTGTTGGGAGATATTGACTTATGGTGGCGGGGGGCTGCAATTACCCAAGTTGGATGGAGAATCGCCCCAGTTTGCTATCTTCGTGTGTGCGGCTTAAGCTGCTCTCTCACAGCACTGCTGCAAAAGGATTGACAAAGCGGTCAGAATTGTGTATACCGAGGCGAAGCCTCGCCGGATTGTAACCATTAGGCCGATATCTCATATCCCTCCCCAAAGCACATTTCCTTGCCTGAATCAGTGCCGTCGGGTATCTTGCTGCCGAAGATCGAGGCCTTTGCATTGGCTTCGACCCTCGTGTTAGCCGTCTGGCCTCGCAAGGGCCAGGCGGTTTTTCATTTGGAGCCAGCCCGTTTCTGGCTTCCAGGGGAGTCTTGCGGTCTGCCCCACTAACATAGCATGACCCCGGATTCGATCTCGTTAAGCATGGCTCGGAAGTTGTTCCGGTTGCGCTTGGCCAGTTTCTCGTAGGCTTCGATTGGCTGCCCGTCCAGGCCCTCGGCCTCGGCAATCTCCCTGGCCCTCCGAGCAAAGGCGGCACAAAGCCCCTGATTAGTCAAGCGAATCCCGATGCAACGTGAGGCAAATGGCCCCGAGTCAAGCTGCTCCTCGAAGAGATCGTTGCCCTGTTTGGTTGTGGTGAATACGACCACGACCTTCTCCGTGAGATTCTCAAGGATCTCCAGGAGGATCTCAATGCAGGGTCGGGATAGCCCATGCGCCTCGTTGACGATCCAGGCATGGGCTGATTTCATCGGCACCCTGCCCCACCGCTTGGCCACTTCCCGGATGCCGTTTGGCGTAAGTTCACGGGCAACCGATTCCGTAAGATCCCAGGTCGGATCGGCCACGGCCTCGGCGATGATCTTCGCTAAGGTTGTCTTGCCCGTACCGGAATCCCCCGTTACCCAGAATGCCCTGCCCCCAATGCCTCTTTCCAGTATCTTGCCGACAATGGCAACCGCCTTGTCCTGCCCCACTACATCGGCCAGGGCCTTCGGTCTGTATTTATCGGTAAGCTTCAACATTGTATTGGCTCCGTATGGATTGTGCGTTTCCGATCAAAGGAAAGGGCGGGATTACCCGCCCCTTCCGTGCTCGTTCAGGCAACCGCCGTCTGCGGCTGATTGGCTCTCATGGAGTCCGCCGACTCCAGGATCAGAGAGACCGCCTTGCACGTGCGGTCCAGAACCCTGTTAATGGCGGTTATGGGGTGGATTTTGGCTTTGTCGGCGTATGCATTGACATACTCCCAGCAGCCGCCCCGATCCGATTCCTGATCCATACCGAGGATTTCCAGCAGGACCGCCCCGCCAAATTCGGCAATCACCTCCTGATCCAGATCCTGCCCCCCTTTAAGCCCACCTTGCACCCGATCATCGGCGGCATGGATGAGCTCGTGCGCCCACGTGGAGAGATTCTTGACGCCAAGGGCAATGGCCTGCCCGTGTCGGTAATACCCGTGATAACGAGCCCCTGCTCCGCTGAAGGTCGTTACCGACAAGCCCCAAGCCTCGGCCACTTCCCGCAAGGGCAGATTGTGCTGCCAAGCCTCAAGTCCAGGGTTTGCCCCCGGCAGGGCTGCCCCGTGCGTTTGCTCATACCCGAAAACTGGGACAGTCACAAAGCCGATCAGGGCTGCCTCTTCCTCACCCGTGTGCTCGTTTCTCTTGCGGATAAACCGAGGGGCCAGGATATCAAAGGCCCGCTGCCCCTTCATGACTGAACGGTTGACCTGGTTCCACTGCCGAATGCCTCGGGCATCAGCATAGCCGTGCAGGGCCACAAGCAATTGATTCGACCAGGACCACTTGTTGGAGGGGATATCATCCCGCTTGTGGATGAACACTTGCGCCAGAGCTTTGGGGATTCGACCCTGTTCAAAGGCCGAGACGATGTCATCGGCCACTGTTTGCGCCTTGCCGTAGAATTTCATGGCTGCCCCCTTCAGTGCTCGTTAGAGCGGTTAGTGGCAGAGAGGGCTGCCGTTTCATCCTGGCGATCCCACTGGCGGTAGATTTCATCCAGGAACGCCTCACGGATTCGCCGACAAGAGGGGCACACGGCGCTGCCGAGGAAGTGGTAGACGGCAGTGTATCGGCCGCAATCGGCGCACTTGCGCATATGCGGAGCCGAGGGAGGGAGATTGAGGGAGCTTTGCATTTGGTTTACCTCGTGTTAGAAGGTAGTTTTGGATCGGTTGTCGTGTTGTTTACATCGGCAATATACCGCCTTTTCTTCATATGTCAAGTTTAATTATGAAGAAAATAGCCGCAAAGTGGGCTTGGTTCTCTGCCCCTTGCGGTATTCGGCGGTATATAAGGTAGCTTTGCCCTGCCTTTGGGGGCGGTTTTCCCCCGGTTTTCGGGCGGTCCTTCAGGGCCATTGCAGGGGTGAAACGCACGAACCCTGCGGGGCAGGACTATAATTGAACGGGTCCCATGCTCGGAAAATCTCCAAGGGGGGACGGGGGGAAGAAACGCGGGTCCTCTATTGTGAACTATGGGACCCTATGCTCAGGGAATTTCCCGAACTATAGAACTTGGGAATCGACGTTACGCCGGTCTCGCTGGAAAAGCCGTAGATTTTGTTCTCTATTCAAATAGACCCGAGACTTCCCGTGCCACCTTGAACTCCGCAGGAGAAGCGCCTTGCTTGAGTGCTTCGAAATGGGCATGACCGCATTTGATTTTTGCACCCTCCTTGTCCCGTAGATCGCCCGTGAAAAGGCTGCTCTTGGTTTCCACGACCAAATAGAGGCGCTCGGCATTGTCCTTTTGCACTAGCACGGCCCAATCTGGATTGTATGTACCCAGCGGAGTTGGAACAGTGAACCACCCAGGCAATTTAGCGTACACTTTGACGGCCTCGTTCTTCTCCAGTTGAGTGGCGAAATTCGCTTCATTGTCAGAGTCGTAAACCACGTGCTCGAACACCGACTTCACCGTATCGGTGAGCATATTTCTCAGGTACCCCATGAGCTCCTTTTGTTCGAAAAGCTCTTGTGCGTAGTAGTACTCATCGCCGAGCTTCTGGTATTTGATGCCGTCCACGACGCAGAGCCGCTTTGAACGGTTGATGGCCTCTGCCGCAAGCTCTATGAACTGCTGAGGGTTCCGCTTGAAATCATTGAGCCTGCCGCATTCGTTCAAAATGCGGACTATTGTGCGCCTGGTAAGCTGCGTCTTGTCCTGCAAATCCGTGATCAGGTCCGGAAGCTCAATGTCCTGCTCTTCAATGGTCACTGGAGCCGCCGTGCCTGTCTCCGTGGCCTCCACTCCGGCACGCCCAATTGCGAGGTCGGCCTTGCGCCATTCAAGCCTCGTTTTGGAAACTGGCGGAGCTTCTCGCATTGACCTGACACACGATTCAATCAGCTCCTCATTATCAAACTCGACTCGGTATGTCGTCTTATGCTTGATGCGATCCCAGAGAGCCCTAAACTGCTCGCCGTGGAGAATTGCCTGTCGTGCCCGCACCGGCCTCTTGTGGTCAGCGTCCTTAATGTCCAGCTTCCCACTCAGTTTGCGAAGAATCTCCTTTATCTGCGGCAAATGTGCTTCAAAAGCCTCTGGGACGGTGAGATTTCCATCCTTAAGCACTCGCCTCAGAGAGTCCTGGACCTTGCCCTGTGCATTGATCAATCCCTCATGCTTCAGGTAATCCCATAACTCTTTGGAAAGATCCACACCGAGCGGCGATATCTCACCGTTGTCGCCTGCTACCGGAATCGCAGCAAATTGATGTTCTTCAACGATTCCGAAACGTATGCCCGTGTCCCTTTCAATCTCCTTCTGCAAGTTCTCCGCATACTGTTCGTACGCTTCGGTCGCAATTACCGTAAGAGTATTGACCTCGAACCCTCGAACACGTTCTCCCTGCTGATTGACACATAACCTCAATCCGCGTCCGATTGTCTGCCGGCGTTCTTGCTCCGATCCCATCTCACGGAGTGAACATATCTGGAACACGTTCGGGTTATCCCAACCCTCCCGCAGGGCCGAGTGCGAGAATATAAACTTCAATGGCGTATCAAGACTGAGTAGTCTCTCCTTGTCCCGCATGATCAAATTGTATGCTCTTTCGGCGTTGTCTCGGTTAGGCTGATCGTTGTCTGCTGTATCTGTCCAGCCGCCCTTCCTGTCGATGGAAAAATAGCCGTTGTGGATCTCATCGAGTGTTGCGGACAGGTCAACTTCCTTGAACAGCGTGCGGTAATCCGGGTGATTGGCAAATCGACTGTACTCCTCTTCAAAAATCCGAGCATACTCCCCCTTTTCTGCCCTTCCCTCCTCATCGTGCTTGCGATATTTGTCAACGGCATCAATAAAGAAAAGGCTAAGGACCTTGATTCCCATCGGACGCAGTCGCTTCTCTTTATCAAGGTGCTCCTTGATTGTCCGCCGAATCATCTCCCGCTGGACTGCGAGAGGATCAACATCCCCGTATGCTTGACCGACTCCAAGGAATTGCTCCCCGCCAGGAAAACGCACCTCCATAAACTCGTCACCTTGCGCCACGCGGATTTCGCCGATACGGCAGTCGTGGTAGATTGCCCGGCTTGTGGTCAATTCAAGGTCGTCACCATCCTGCACATTGATTTCACGTCGGCTTACTCCGGTCCTGGTTTGAACATCCAGTTCCACCTTGGCCGTGATCACGCCTCTCTTATTGGCAACCGACAGAAGCCGGATAAATGGCTTATTATGACCTCCTTCTACCGTAGCTGAGGCGACCTCAATCTGCTTGACCAGCTTACGCTCGTAAGCGGTTACCGCATCGAGGCGATAGACCATATGGTGTTTGTCTACGTGTGTAGCAGAGTAGCGAAGAGTGCAAAGCGGGTTCATGTCTTCGAGTGCCCCCTTTCCCCGTCCTTTTAGGCCACCATCGACGCTCTGAGGTTCGTCCACAATCAGAATCGGCCGGGTCGCCTTGATCAGGTCGATGGGTTTCTCACCGCCGGTCTTCTCAGAGTCCTTATAGAGGTTATTGACATCCTTCTTATTGATTGCCCCCACGGTCACGATCATGATTTGGATATTCGGGCTGGTGGCAAAATTGCGGACTTGGCCCAGCTTGCTTGAATCGTACAGGAAGTATTCAAAGGGGACATTTGCATAGAGAGATCGAAAGTGATCCTCGGTGATTTGGAGCGACTTGTAAACGCCTTCCTTAATGGCCACCGATGGCACGACGATCACGAATTTCGTGAACCCGTACTTTCGATTGAGCTCAAAGATTGTTCGGGTGTAGACGTACGTCTTGCCGGTTCCGGTTTCCATCTCAACTGTAAAGTCGCCCGAATCCAGGGCGGAAGAGGGCGGTAACCCGTTGTTCAGTTGTATGCTCTTGAGATTGCTCAGAATCTCATCGTTCAGCAAATGCAGGCGGTTTCCTATACCCAGCTCGTTTTGTGCGAATGCCAAGGTCTGTTGGAGGGACAGCGCATCCCGCGTAACGGTAAACTCAGTACGGCATACTTCCTGGCCCCTGAACAGCCCGCATACGGCATCAATTGCTTGTAACTGGTAGTCGAGATTTGGTTCAAAGTGCAGTTTCATTATCAGAATCCAGGTAGTTGGTTGATTTCTTCCTCCAAGGCCTTCAACCCATTGATAATGTCCTCGAAACTCGGAACAGAACCGAAGAGCATCGCCCTCATGGATTGATAATCTCTCTCCAGATCGGCCTTGTAGTGGGCCGGAGGAAGCAACTTGAGCGTCCCCGGCTTAGCGTCTCCGAACTTAGCCCAGGAGCAGTAGTAGAATTTTGACTTGAACTCAACGACTTGCTTCAGCAGATCCATCTGCCTGAGCGCACTGCTTCTTATCGGCAGACAACTAAGACGATACAGATCGTAATAGTGCCGGGAATACCGTCTAGGGAGTGGTCGCTCAATGCTGCGGTGTGCTTCTTGGTGGAGGATTGTCGCCTTCTCCCAAAACGTCCTCTCCGCTCGGATAGTCGTCACGCTAGTGCTGCGCTGCGTGAAAATCTCTGGGAAAACCTGGGCAGCAAAGGGGGAAATGGCCCTCAATTCGTTCGGGACCGCTTCTGAAAGTGGTCCAATTTCGAGCCTGATTTCCGGTTGAATGGCTTCTAACGAAAAGGCTCTTGGATATCGCACCAACAAAGCCTCGCCATCTGCGCTCACTTCTACATTGATGCCACCTACTTCTTCATCTCTGTCGGCACCAGCACCAGCACCACCGCCACTATCACTGTCACCTTGCGAATTAGAGACGGTCATTCCTCTTGCGGCAGCGGCAGCAGCGGCAGCAGCGGCACCAGCAGCACCAGCGTCGATTCGCTCTGCCAATGCTGGAGTCAATGCAGTAGCGAATTCGTTCCTCAAGTAGTCGACAGTGCGTTTTACGACAACCTTACAGAACTTGTCCTGCTGAGTTGTACTCCGCTCCCTCCACGGCTCCTCATCGGAATAACCCAATATCTTCCAATCGAGGATAAGATCTATGTCCTCTGAGAATCTCTCGATGGCTCCGTATCCCTTTGACAGGCTGGTTCCACCTTTGAAGGCAAGATCATCTTTCCACGGACTCTCCTGAAACAGATAGTCCAAAATCCAACATACCCAGAAGTCCTTTTCCACAATGGCTTGATGCACTTTCATGGCCTCGGCTGTGCCCATGAATAGGTCTCGCCTATCTTTTGTTGAACGCCGAGCTATATCACGCATTGCCTGACTCGTTGTCTGCCGCCAGCCGCTTTATTATCTCATACACCCATGATGTCGCATACTGGGCCTCTCGGGCGGCACGTTTTCGGTCCTCGGCACCGAGTTTGGCTTGAAGCGCGACTATCACAGATTCCGAGACGTGCTCCTCGCCGAGGGTCTTGAGTGCCTGAACCAGCAAGGCGGTTTTGGGTGAGAGAATTGTTGTCTCTTTGTTGGTTCGGCGTTTGAATATGAGCTTCCCTCCCTGCCATTCGTAGATCTTAGAAGGACCGTCGCTAAAATACTCCCATTTGGCGGGGACTTGAGTAGACAGTCCGAGTAGGTTTAATGCTGTCTCTCCTGATGGCAGAATCGTCCACCCATGAGCTCTGGCAATTGCTCTGGCGATAGCATCGGGATCAGGGCTGGCTGGAGCCTGAAACAGTGTGCTAAATACTGGGTATTCATAGACTCCCCGCAAGAGGCGACGGATTGTCCCTTGCTTAGTCAGACGCTCTAATGTCTTTCTTGTGGTTTCGTGGCTTGCAAGGTCTAAAAAATCCTTTGGAGTAAAAACCTTACCCCTCTCAAACTGGTATATTCTTGCAAGTATTTGCTGGCTTAAGCCTTGCGCCATAATATTCAGGCTCCTTTTGTCACGAAAAGTATACACTTTTCGTGACAAAATCAAGCCTCAATAGCTTAAGCCCGGCCCCCTTTTACGGGGCTAAAAGGAAGTTTCCCTTATTTACAAGCTCCTTACATTCTCCAACCCATGCTGTTGGAGGATAGCCGCTAAGTTGGTCTTAGCCACGTCGTTAGCAAAGGCGCTGTCGCGGAAGACAACCTGGGTGTCACCGGCTGGAGCTAACTGCTTGTGCCACTCTATGATACCAAGCGCCAACGGCTCTACCTCTGGAACCGCTATTTCCGTAGCGAGACACACCAAAAGGGTGCCAGCCCCAACGCTATAGACAGTCTTGCAGGCAATGGCCTTCTCTTCAATGGGTACTGTGAGATCGAGGCCCAGCTTGAGAAGAAGCTCAAAGAGGATGTCCTGCTCAGTTCGATCTGTCTTCAGGTGTTGAACCGACTCCTCAAGGGTCTTGGGAAGGTCGTCCCGATCCGGCTCCCAAGCGCGAATATTGCTACTGTCGAGTCTGAAAACGCGGAAGCCCAAGTCAGCTCTACAGTCGGGGTCTGCTGACCTAATCTGTTCAGCGGCCGCCTTGACCCTCGCCTTAGTAACTTCGAAGATTGTCGGGAACTTGTCGTTGCCTTCTACTACTTCGGGCAACTGGACAAGGATGAATCGCCGGTTTCCAGCCGTTTCCTTGTTCAACTCCATTACAGCGTGTCCCGTCGTGCCACTGCCAGCGAAGAAGTCAAGGATCAGGGCATTGGGGTCATCTCCGGTCGCAGCAAGGAGGCTGTCGTAAACCGCCCAAAGACTCTTTGGGAACGTGAATGGGGAATCAGGAACAAGGTCACCCACCATACCTGTGCCGTAATCGTTCGCATCGTACCTCTTGTCATGCCACACCGTCTTGTACAAGCCAAAGGTCTTGCCGAGCTCAATCTCATAGCCGTAAGCCGTCTTCCTTGCACGCAGCATGCTCGCAATTGAGTCGACGGATTGACGGGCATAGCGCCATTTGCGTTCCACACCTGCTCTGTCGATAGGATACACGTGTGCAATATCGTTAGCGACTTCTGTTTGGTTGGGGTGGAAGCTGTCATCACATACGTCACCGAACCCGATGATTTGTCCGTCTTTCACCAAGACAGGATAGAAGCAATTTTTTGCATCCGTTCTTTCTGACTCTGAGCCCCAATTACGAAACTGAGACCAATCGACTTCATCCTCTTCGATCTTGCGGTCACAGATTGCTTTCAACCCTGACGGATACACGAAGTACGCGTACTCGTGGACGTAAGAAAAATTCTTTCCTTGAACTCCTCGTGGATTATGCACCACTGGTACGCATACGTGGTCATAGGTACCCTCTTCGAATATCTCCCTCAAGACAACCCCTAACTGACTGACTTCGTTATCATCGATGGCACATATCAAAACACCGTCACTCGTAAGCAGATTTCTCGCTAGCTTCAGACGTGGGTAAATCATTGAGAGCCAATTAGTGTGAAAGCGCCCTCCAGCATCGGGGTTACTCGTGAGCTTTGCACTACCCTCAATCTGACCTGTCACTTCCAAGTATGTCCGAATACCGTCCTGATAGTCGTTCGGATATATCAGGTTGCGACCTGTGTTGTAGGGCGGATCAATGTAGATGGCTCTAATCTTCCGGCTGAAGCTCTTCTGAAGGAGTTTGAGTACTTCGAGGTTATCGCCCTCAATCAACAGGTTCTGGGTCGTGTCCCAATCAACACTATCCTCGGGGCAAGGGCGGAGTGTGCCAGTGCTCGGCGTGAGGGCCAATTGCCGTGCCCGACGCTTCCCATGCCAATTCAGGCCGTACTTCTCCTCCCGCTCGTCTACCTGTCCGCCCAGGATCTGTTTGAGCACTTCGAAGTCAATCTTACCCTCAATGAATGCCTCGGGGAAGAGGACCTTCAACTGCTCAACATTCTGAGCCACAATATCAGCCGATTTGGTCTCTAGATCGTTAGCTGAAAGCTTCTTCATCCTTCATGCCCCTTTGGTGTAGTCAAAGCAAAGTGAGATCCGCGTGAGGAATTGCCGCAGCTTAGAGTCTCCTAAGCCAACTGTTCCACCAGAATCTCCCGGTTCACGTAATTCTTGAAATCCTCAACAGCCGTGAAGTAACGGAACCCTAACTGACTTGCGAGCGCCAAGACCTCCTGGCTCTCATTCAGCAAGATTGCGACAGGTTTGGAAAGTCCCTCCTGAATGCCATTTGGCCAGGCCAAGTCAAAAACGGCGAGCTGATCGCCACTGGCTTCATCCGCAATTTCGAACGACTTCGTCCCCCGAGCCAGACCATTCTGCTCCATCCAATCACCCACAGCCTCAAGTTGTGCCTCCTCGTCGTCGGTAGCGATACCTCCAATCGGTGCCGATGCGATATCGGCAGGCGCTGCCGCGGATTCGACTTCTATCCACTCCGATTCACCGTGCAGCAAGTCGCAGAGGCACCTATTTGTCTCCGCCGCGAGCAATTCTCGGCGAGCCTGCAGGAACGCACTGAAACGGTCGATTTTCCAGAGACTCGGATCTGTCGGAATCCACTGTGACGCCAATGCGCCCGGGTGTTTTGCCTCGATCTCGGGAAAATACTCCTCGGGCAGCCTGTCTCTGATGTTCAGGTTAGTATCTTTAGTAAGGAAACAGAAGTTAGCCAAGGCATTCACTTCTGACTTCCGGTATCCGTGCTTATAGAGCTGCGCCTTGGGGAAAATATGGTGCACTTCCAGCCTGCTCATCTTACCGAGGAGATTACTTTTCAGGGGCAGCCCAGTACCCCAATCCCTTGCTTCACCCATCCGCGTGATAAAATAGAGGACAGGATAAAACCGGGCTCCGAGACTCCACGTGCTGAAATGGCCAGATTCAACCCGTAGGCTGCCGTGCCACAGACGAAGTTGTTTCAAAAGTGCATCGAGCCCGCCGCCGTCGTCATCGAGAGCAGCCAAGTCCTGATCAATAAAGGACTCGGTAGAACCAGAGAAACGGCCCCACATACCCGCTTGCATGAACCAGAACAGTAGCTTGTCGCGCTCCTTTGAATCCAGTCTTCCCCCGCGTTGGTCAAGGTAGCGCACCATGACCGGGATTGCAAAGCGGCCGAAGAGCACTTGGTCATGGTCAAGGCCCAACCGCCCCCCTATCATATTAAGGCACGTATCAGTGCTGACAATGGCCCGCTTAAGCCCTTCCTGCACTTGCTCAGCAGACTTGTCGTGAAGGAAATTGAATTTTGCCTCTCCGGTCAGAACTGTATTCACCGACCGAAGCAACCAATCCAGGTTGAAGTGGTAGCCGCTGGCGCTCCAACCCCTCAAGGCGTGCTTCATTCCGTCGCGCGCAGTCGGCCAATCGGCACAGATTTTAGCCAGTGCCAAATCACCTTTCGAGAGCTTTGTGCCACCGCTGTTCACCCGGTTGAAGATATCTACTACTATATCGAGTGACTTGTCTGTTCCCGTCACTTCCTCTATGTGCAAGTCTACATCCGTAATCCCAAGCAACCTGCTCAAACGCCCAACGTATTCTCCAAGCTTTACATCCAGTCCTGGCTGCACACTCAACCGAGCAACAAACTCCCCAAGACCGGCGGTGCCTCGCTGCATAAGCTGGGTGACGTCGATCCAATGCGGATCTCCCTGCATTTTTTGGGGCTGATAAAAGGCAAACGTCTCGGTTTCGAGATGGAATCGTAGCCCGGTAAATGCAGCCGCGTTGCCATCGAAGAATTTCGGCGGTGTCCCTCTGACAACGCCGTATATTGAGGTCATACGCTGCTGCCCGTCCAACAGGAGTTTGACGACTCCTGCTGCCAACGGTCCGTCCCCCCTGTGGGATGCCGTCTGAGACTCGGTAGCCCAGACCAATAATCCCCCAACCGGATGCCGCCGATAGAGCGATAGCATAAGAGCTCGAACCTGATCCCTGTTCCAAACGTAGCCTCTTTGAAACTCCGGTAGGGCCATGTGCCCACTGTCAATGTGATCGAGGATTGTCGAGATCTTCATCGTACTCCCTCTCCCAAAACTTTGCAGATTGTTGAAAGGTCTGCCTCAAGTTGTCTTATCTCAAGGTTTAACCCGACGAGTTTATTAAGCTGCTTCTCTTTCGCAGCACCCGCTCTAAGTTTGGCAATTTCTCGCCGAAGCTGACTGTAGGAGTCAAGCCCGGCACGTATCTCGGCCGCCCGCGCCGGAGAATCTGGGACGCGGAATCGACCAGTAATTCGCGCCGCCTCAAATGCTACAATTCGGTCCGCCCAGCCTTGGTAAAGTGCAAAGAGGTCGGCTCGCGGCATTCTCGTTAGTGCCAGGCTGGATAGAAACTCTTCAAATTCCAACGTCTCGCGGACAATGCCTTGGTTGCCAGTTTGATACAAATCATCCACGACTACTTTTCCACCTTCACCCAGCGACCAGCGTTTGTGAGCAAGCGAGAGACTAACGGCTTCTCCCATTGCTGACAAGAGCACAACTGGATACGGAATCGACCGATGAATCAACTCTGCAATGCGAGCGGACTTTGCTTCAGGGCGGAATGACACTGTCAGAACGGCGATTTCCAGGTACTCTCGTACCGAATCCACGTATTCCGGCACGCCAATACCGGACGGCTTCAGCGCAAAGGCCCACAAAAGCTCCTCAATGCCCTCATTGATTTGGCGCTTATCAGCCGCAGTTGCCTCGCACTTCTGAATCAGAAGGCTTTTCGGAATACGACGGTCAACCCGTGCTTCCGGGGGAAACTCGAACGCTGCGACGAACTCCCCCGTAGTCACTACTTCTCCTCCGGAAGAACAATCACGAATGCAATCACTTCAAAGTCGTTCATGCCAGCAAACTCACCCTTGGCGCTAAACGTCCCCCCAGGCGTGAAAAGACTCTCTACTGCTCGCTCATCGGATCGACCGGCGACGGCTGCAACAGCCTCTGCCAGGAGCTTCTGGTAGACAGCCATCTCTTCACCATTCCTGGTCAATGCATCAAATCTCCTGCAAGCCTCTTGGTCCAGGTGATCCCGTCCAACGCAGAGCTTTCTCAAACGGTCCAGAATTGGCTTCACTTGATTAGGTGATAGCAAAGTTTGCCCGTCCTCACCCATGTGAACCAAGTAGTGCTGATTCAGGGGATAGCCCGGGTCCTCGACTTCACCCGTCGCTCTACTCTCAGACTTGAGGCAGAACACCACTCCGGGAGGAATAGTCACTTCGCCAAAGCTCTGCGATGAGGTGACCGCATAGGCTCCAAGTGGAAGGCGGTTCAAATGTCCCTCGTGGTCTTTGAGATAACTCGCCAACTCGATGCGAAAATCGGTGAGGGTAAGGTCGGTAATTGAGACTCCACTTGACAAGTCTTCCAGATCAATAACGGCATCCTGTAGCTTCAGGAGTTGCTTCCGCCTGTACTCTAAATCGTTCATTTGATTGCCGGACTGCAACTCGATGAGGTTTTCTTCTCCCGTGGCCGAAACATCAAGCAGCACCATCTTGCCGGTCACGCGCTGCTCAAGCTTGATGTACTCCTCCAGTTGCATATTGGGCCAGAAATTCACTAGCTGAATCCGAGCATTGGGCGAGCCTAAGCGATCAATCCGCCCGAAACGCTGAATAATACGGACCGGGTTCCAATGTATATCGTAGTTCACCAACCAATCACAGTCCTGGAGATTCTGGCCCTCAGAGATACAATCGGTGGCGATCAGCAAGTCGATTTCACCCTCCTGAGCCAAGTCGGGTGGACAGTCTTTGGATCTCGGCGAGAAGGCCGTTAAAATCGTAGAAAGGTCTCTACGTATGCTGACAATTGTGGTCTGGTTGCTCCCGGTCCCGGTTACCAGGGCGCTCTGAATGCCGAGTGTCTCGGATGCCCAGGGCGATAGTTGCTGATAGAGATATGTGGCCGTGTCGGCAAATGCCGTGAACACGATTACTTTTCGATTCCCGTCGTTGATCGGGTGCGTACACTTCTGCTGAATAACTGCTCGAAGGGCCTCCAGCTTGGCGTCTCGCGCAGCGCCAACCTGTCGGGCTGCCGTGTGGAGAGTGGCCAGACGGTTGCGGTCCTCGATTAGGTCTTGTCTCCAGCGCACAAGGTCAACGTCCTGCAGGAGCACCTTCACCTTTCGACCGACGAGCAACGGTTCAAATGTGGGGTCGTCAATGTCGAGGTCGGCGATACCGATCTCTTCAACCGCCTCTGCATGGGCCTCGATTTTCGCTATCGTTGCCTCAACATCGGCGATCTGTCTCCCAACAGTCAGGGCAAAGGAAGTAACGGAGCTCTCCATGCGTTTGAGAACATTGACCCGAAGTAGATGTACCAAGCTCTCTTCTCTGTCCAGTTGCCGGAAGAAGCTTTCTCCCCCACGAATTGCCGTGCTGTACTTAGCGTCGTAAGCTGCCTGCTTGTGGGGCATCACATAGCGCAGAGGGGCATACGCGGCCAAGTTCAATCGACGGATTTCATTATTAATCTCTTTAACTGATCTGAATTCGCCAGCACTATCGACATCAGGTTTGATATTAATGGGCTTGAGACGGTCTGGGAATCGCCCAGTTTCCACGGTGCCGTAGTACTTCTCAATGTGCTTCCTGGATCTCGCGATGGTAAGCAGATCGAGCAGATGGAAGTAGTCGAAGCCGAGCATATCTATGAGGCCAGTGGGCGTACGATCCGAATCTTCCAGTGCAAGCCATCGGTTGAACTGCCGTTGGGCCATCCGCGTCGTCGCCTCGATGCTCGGTATCCCGTGCTCGAAGAGGGCAGTGTCGTCTCCCTCCGTCGCGAAAGCAATCTGGTTTCGCAAATCGGCAAGCCGGTTATTCACAGGCGTTGCTGAAAGCATGAGCACACGTGTCTTTACTCCCTGCCGGATAATAGTCTGCATCAATCGGTCGTATCGAGACTCACGATCTTTGTGACTCGGCTTATTGCGGAAATTGTGTGATTCGTCAATCACGAGAAGATCGTAGTTGCCCCAATTGACGTGAGCAAGATCGATATCACCTGAAAGCCCATCGTCGCGTGAAAGATCCGTGTGGTTGAGAACGTCATAATTCAGCCGGTCCGGGGCCAATATATTCCGCCGGTCATTGGCTTTATACAGAGTCCAATTGTCTCGTAACCTCTTGGGGACTAACACGAGAACCCGATCATTCCGCAGCTCGTAGTACTTGATAATCGCAAGGGCCTCGAAGGTCTTTCCGAGTCCAACGCTATCAGCGATGATGCACCCGCCAAAGCGCTCAAGTTTTTCAATAGCGCCGATAACTCCGTCACGTTGGAACTTGTAGAGCTTTCTCCAAACCACCGTGTTCCTGATTCCTGTAGCCGATTTTACGATGAGTTCCTCGTCCAACTCATCTCCTCGGGCTCTGAAAAGGTGGAACAATGTGCAGAAGAACACTTCTGCGGGGGTGAAATGCCGTCCGGCCTCATGGAGTCGTTCGAGGAGAGACGCCTTTGGAGTTTCTGAGTCGGGCAACGATTTCCAGAGAGATTCAAACCAATTGGAGAGAAGTTCGACCTCACTACGAGTATCTGCGCAGTTAATGAGGCTCAACTGGTCGTTCGGTGTAATGCCCAAGCCATTGGTCGTAAAGGGGCAATTTCCGGTAATGATTGTAGTTGCGGCGAAGTTCTCGTTTCGGATTCCGTACAGTGACTGCGGTATGAAGCTGCCAGGAGACCTAACTTCCGCCTTCTCTCGAATCCAATCTGCGCAGGCATTAGCAAGCCAACGGCCCTGCAGTCGGTTCCTTCTTGCTCGATCATCTGCGTTGCCAAAAAGTCCGAGATCGCTTTCTACTGAAAGCGGCAGAATCAGGCGAGCTTTGGATAAACAGTAGAGGAGGTCATTCAGAGCGGCAAACGCCATCAATGAGAAGGACGGGGAAGCGATGTCAAGCTGTACCCCACCCTGGAGCCGCCTCCGAACCTCATCTACAACACGATCGGTTCCGGAATTACGGATTAGCCTCAAGTATCACCCACCCTCGTTGTTACAGTCCGTATCAGAATCTTGTCTTGAACCCCGTGAGCCGCTTGTCTCAGTTTGATGCCGGTTCCGCACGATTCGCGGGAATGGGATTCCGGGCAGGTCACCAGTTGAGTCAACAAGTTGAAGTCCTCAAGCAACTCAGCGAAGTCCCTTCCATGCGATTTGGGATTAGACTCCCCAGTTAAGCAACTCCTGACCAGCGGACTATGATAAATTACACTGTGGCTTCAGGATAGTCAATCCACTTCTTGATTGCCTTAGTGATCAGATCATGCATGCAGACCGATTGAGGCGCGAAGTGAGCTTAAGCGCCTGAAGCGATAAGCGAACTTCCGCTCCTCAACCTCTCTGCCAAATTCTGCTCGGATCGGCCATTCGATTCCTTGTCGGCGGCCTCTCCAAGCTGAGTCTTAGTGGAGCGAGGTTTTCGGAGTCTCGGCCAGGACGAGGCCAACCGCCACAAACACAAATAATTATGAAAAAAAGTTGACATATTACGACGCCTATTACTTATTGGCGCTGTTCGCAGGTGCGTGAAGTATGTACTGGCTTGATTTTATAGCACGCGAAGATATTGGAGGATTGAATCATCATGGTCAAGAGAACGAAAGACAGCCTTCTCTCCCGGTCCAAGACCACAAAGCAAGTTGATGGGCGGGGGCGTCCCCCTAAAGGGATTGAACTCAAACCCAAGACATTCAACCTTCCCGTGCGGATTATCGAGATAATCGAGAGCGAGTCTGAGCACCGGGGAATGTCGCAGAGCGAATTTGTCTCGTTGGCTCTAATCGACTACCTTGCCCGGGAGAATATCAAGGCTCGGCCGCGAAGGAAGTCAGTGGCCGAGATTGCCAAGGAGAAGGGGATCGATCTTTAGTGGCTGGGTACGGGCGATTTGCCATTCACGACGCGGCACTGATTATCGTTGACGATCCTCGAAGTTAGTCTCACCTTGGAACTGAACCTGGCCCGTTCACTAACCTTTCGATTCGGCTGGGGGGAATGCCTTTGGGGGACCTCAAGAGCCGACAGCCGATTCAGGCATGTTCCGGAGAGCTAGAACACGAACGAGAGAATAGCGAAATGCCACAGACGAAAATAACGCGGGAGTTCCAGGACTTTCTAGTGAGGGCGACTGAGATTCTGGTAACTAAACGGCCCGAAGTCTTCGAACAGATCTATTTGGCAAGTCGCTGTGACCTGCCTGTCCTAATCTACGGTCCTACTGGCACAGGAAAAGAACTCATCGCAGGGCTCATTAGGGACAACGGCAAACGCAGCCCGGACCGCTTCCTCTCTATAAACTGTGCATTCTACCCGCGCGACCTGCTGTATTCTGAGCTGTTCGGTCATATGAAAGGAGCATTCACGGGGGCTGATCACACTAAGAAGGGTCTATTTGCCAGGGCAAATGGGGGCACCGTATTTCTCGATGAAATCGGAGACTTGCCCCCGGATGCACAGTCGGGTCTGCTCCGATTCCTGGAGACCGGGGAAGTGATGCCGCTCGGCAGCGAGCAGCCTCCGGTTAGGACGGACGTGCGCATAGTGGCAGCCACGAGCAAGAACGTCTTCGATGCCCGGGATTTCCGGCCGGATCTCCTGTACAGGATTAGATCCATCCTGATCACAACCGAGCGTCTGTCGCATGTGATGAGTAGTCAAGTGATGCTTCCGCTTCTCCGGAAATACCTCAAGCCTTTCGATTTTGAATCGATGGACTTCCATTTCTTGGCATTCTGCCTGGTCAACGAGTGGCGCGGAAATGTTCGTGAGCTTGGGGCTTTTTGTACCTATGCAGCGCATAGGTCGCTAGGTTCGACGATCCGCCTCTTTCCGGCCGTCACGGAGTTTTATCCTCTGGCGGAACAGCTTGACGAAAAACTTGAAAGGTACTTCGAACTGAATAGGCCAATATTCTGCAAGCCGGAGGAATATGCCTGCCGACTGGACGAGGACCTTCCCGGGTACCTTGCCTATGGTGTTTCTGTAGAGCTTCGCAAGTATCTTGAGTTCCTGTACTTCCTGCAAGTAGGCGAAACGAGTGACAACAAGCCGATCAGCGGAATCTACAGATTCCTTGCTCAAATGTCGGATGATGGTTCAACTGTCATTGAACCAACGATTCTATCATCCATGCGTATTGGTTCAAAGCCGATCAAGTTTTTAGGACTCTTGAGGCTCGAAGGCATACCGAAGCAAGTCACAATCCTTCACTATGGGAATCTCCTGATCGATGACCTTCCAGATCTCGGGGTCAAGCTGGGAAAAAAGTCCAAGCCGCCCCGATATGGTGGTGCCGACCGGCGTTCCATAAGTCAACTTGCCGTACAGATCAGCCTCAATTACTTCGGCTTCAGGCAGAGCGTTCGTACCTCTTCCGAAGAGCAATCGCCGCGCAAAGCCATTGACCGCTATAGAGACGCAAAGGAAGATTTCGACCGCCAGTTCTTTCGGCGATTGTTTTCGAAATACGGTCAGTACACTGACAATCGGATCGCGAAGATGACAGGCTTGTCTGACAAGACTATCAAAGTCAAGCGGAAGCAATACGGTTCGGAGTAGTTCCGAGATTTTCGGAATTACTCCGAGCAGCCAAGGTGAAAGTCGCTTTGATCCGCTCTTGCTATTTCATGTAACCCCTTGAGATTCTTTGTATTCTCTTTTTTCTCCATAATTGGCACGGTTCTTGATTTGCATTTGTGCAGATGAAAACATCGTCCTGCATGGATGCTATGAGATGAGAGATACCAACAGCGACTTTCGAACCCCCGACATCGCCCTCGCTGCATACCTAATCCTCTCCGGCTATTCCCTGCACTCCATTAGTCAAAGCAATCGCGGCAGAGCAACCTTTCTGCTTCAGAGAACGCCTGATCTCGACAGAAACGCAATCGACTTCGTGAACCGACGCGCATCCGTTGAACCCCTCGCTTTCCTGGATACACTTAAGACCCTCAAGGCCATGGCCAGTTCGGGAGGGCTCGGTGGGCATTTACAATGAAATGAAAGAGACTGCCAAAGGATCTGGCAGCGACAGCAAATGGAATTTGACACAAAGGCAGCCACGCGGATCGAAAAGGGCCTGATCGCCTCAGGTGAGGTCTCCAAGGCAGTCACCCATCCGGCCCAGGACATTCGACCGTGTATCGCGCAACTCATGGAGATGGCCCTCAAAAAGGGGGACTTCCCCAATCGCAACGAGGCGGCCTTGATCATCGCAACCGAAATGGACAGGATTGGCAAGAACTACGACGAGGGCTACTTGCGAGTCGAGCAATGGAATAAATATCACCAGCCGCCTCTTCGGCTCAATGAACTGCGCAAAGCCGTCAACAATGGTTATCTCGGAAAATACAACTACTCCTGCGGCCATGCGGTTCTGAAGTCCCTCTGCATCGGTGAGGAGTGCCCGTGGATCAATCGCGTCCGATCAAAACAAAAGGATGTCAACGATATGGCTTTCTTTGACTACCACTGGTCGCATTACCTGACTTCGCGCCAAGTGCTGCTCTACTCCGGTATTCTGCCCCACTTCGAACGAAAGCGACGAGTCGGCAAGGGCGGTCTAATCTTCGTGAGTCACCGTGAACTGGCCGAAGCCCTCGGCAAGGACCGCAGCCGCATCGGGCAGGATCTTGTTGCACTTGCTGCTGTCGGGCTGATCGAATACACGCCGGGCACTCCTCGGGTCTGGGAGAACAAAGCCTCAGAGATCCGACGCTGTTTCCCTGTTCCTGCTCCTACACACAGTCGCAGAGAAGCCTTGAAGAAAAAGACCTCCAGTATCCCATTGGATACTGATTCATGTGGGGGCAATAGTGACAATGGGGTGGGGGCAAAATGACAAGGACAGATAACGCTGGGGCGACAGAGATCAGCCGGTGGTTCGGCTGCGAGTATCGGGTCTACACTGAAGACCGGAGCTTGTATGAACGGCTCATCCGCCGCAAGGGCTGCTGTCACTCCGCCCGTTACTACTATCCGGATGGCACCCGGGCCTGGGATGTGATCGTGTCCGAGGACCAAGTTGATAGCATCCGAAAGCAGATAGGAACCCGGTCTCAACCGCCAGAAACTGCCGCAAAACGCGGATTGAACGACAAGGACTTGCACGACCCCAAATCGCCGCAGGGTGCGAATGATCGGAAGTGAGGGATAAGATATGGGTACAGTGAGATCGAGGCTCAGTGGGGAGATTTCTGTGGGGCTTGACCGACCTTGTCCGCCCAGTTTTGGTGAGCCAAAAAGAGCCAGATTTGTAAGGCACATGCGACACTCGGATGAAGTTCGGAACTGGAGACTTAACCTACTGACTAGTAACAGCGTACGCGCCGCGTCAGTGTTTCAGGAAATGTCCGCTTTCTCTATTGATTTCGAAAAGTGGGAGAAATGTCCATGGCTCATGTAGGACGAGGCGTCTTCTGGAAAAAGACGCAGACGGAGGCGTGTCTGAGGTTGGATATGAGCAGGCTTGCCAAAAAGATCGACTTCACCTTGGCTCAGACAGGCTACTCGACCTGGACGAGTGGGTTGGGGAAAGAGAGCATGATCGCTTGGAAAGTCATCCCGGAAACCTCGCTGCTACTGACCTACACCCTTACGCCCCGCTCTGGTGAACCCGAAAACCTCTCGTACTACGTCTGCCTGGAGACAACTCCCTGCTTCTTTGGCAACTCCCGCTGGTGGTTCAACTGCCCGAGCTGCTACCGGCGGTGCCGCCTTTTGTACCTGCCTCCAGGCCAGAAGTACTTCGCCTGTCGGGTATGCTACAAGCTCACCTATCAGAGCCAGCAGGAAGGCAAGACGAAATGGTCATCGTTTTTCGCTTACCTTGACGTGATGCCTCTGCTTGAGGAACGGTTCCAGCGAACGCGGTCAAGGCGCAAGCAGACCCAAATTGCGAACAAAATGCTTCGGATGTCCTACGAGATAGCCAAGCTGCACAGCGAAGTCATAGGGAAACGAAAGAAACGGCGTTGAAGGATGAGGGGCTGCATATCGGAGAATCCGAGGGGATTCTTGACGATCCCGATTGGGACCGCTTCCTGAATTTTCTAGCCAAGGCCATTGCGAAGAAGATCCTGGAAGAGGAGCAGAACTCGCCGCAGGATTCGGAGTCTGCCGGGCAGTCGTGCTGCCGAGCTGCGAAGCAGGTGCCGGAATCGTTGCATGAATCTCGCCGCCGTCGGCCATTTGTGATTGCCAAACGGGGGAATCCGCTGTAGAGTTGTAGTATGCGCTGTGCAATCTACGCCAGATACTCAAGTGACAGGCAGAACGACCGCTCTATCGAGCAACAGGTCCGTAACTGCCGGAAACGTGCCCGAGAACGCGGGTGGACTATCACTGAGGAACACATTTACGCTGACCGCGCCGTGTCTGGGACTAGCGCCGAGGGCCGGGATGCGTTGCACCAGTTACTGCGGGCAGCGTCCAAGCGCCCCCGACCGTTTGATCGGGTCCTGATTGACGATACCTCCAGACTTGCCAGAAATAAACTGGATCTCTTTCAGTCAGTCGAAGAGTTGAAGGATGCAGGTGTCTTCGTCCATTTCGTGTCAGATAATATCGACACCGAGGACGAAACGACACAAGACGTGATCCTCCCGGTCTTCGGGATCAAAGATGCCCTATACAGCCGGGACCTCGCCAAGAAGACGAAGCGCGGTATGGAGGATCAGGTTCTCCAAGGGTATAATCCTGGTGGAAAGACCTTTGGGTATAGGTACGAGCCTGTTTTAGATCCGTCTGGAGCCCGCGACAGGAGTACCGGGCTGACGAGGCGTTTGGGCACGGCAATCAGCGTAGACCCCGAACAGGCTCGGGCAATCAAGCTCATCTTTGCACTCTATGCCGATGGATACGGCCTTAAGGCGGTTGCAGCGGCGCTCAACGAGCAAGGCATTGAACCCCCGGCAGCCCAGGACAAGCGCAACAGGGGAAATCCGAATCCGACTTGGTGTCCTCATGCCATTCGAGTAATGCTCCAAAATACCAAGTACATTGGAGACTGGACCTGGAATAAGAACAAGTACGTCCGCAAGCGGAATACCGGCAAGCGGGTGAGGGTGGAGCGGCCGAAGGACGATTGGGTAGAGCACAAAGACCCGAAGTTGGCGATTATCGACCAGGACACGTGGAATGCCGTGCAAGCACGGTTCGCCGGTAACTCCCGGAGATACGTCCGGGGCAACCCGACGCCTCGGAACCATTACGTCATGTCCGGCCTCCTGAAGTGCGGGGTTTGCGGAGCCAGCTATGTCGTGGTTCGGGGGAGTAATTCCGAGAACATCGTATACGGTTGCAGTTTCAACTGGCAGCGGGGCCACAAGGCTTGCCCCAATAACGTCCGAATCCGCAAGGCCGACATTGAGGACAGGGTATTGACGGCGCTCCGAGAGCGGGTTCTGAATCCCGACGTGGTCCAGATCCTGGTGGAAAAGGTCAACGAGGCTATCGAGGAAGAACAGCAATCCGCCTGGGGAGAGCGGGACAAGATTGACAAGCGGATTGCTTCGGTCACCCGGGAGATCCAGAACTTGGTGGGCTACGTTGCCCGAACCGGGGAAGTCTCGGCCGCAATTCAGCAGTCGCTCAAACAGAAGGAGATCGAGCTCGCGGGGCTGAACGTGCAGTTCGAGGAGTACAGGAATCGGCGGGCTGCGAAGAAGATTCGAGTAGAGCCACCTCGCATTTCAGATTGGCTGAAGCGGCTTCAGGATTTGATTACCACTGACCCTTTGGCGGCACGGCAGGATATCGCGGGGCTTATCGGACGGCTGACGGCCATGCCAGCGACCCAGGACGGCAAAGCGGGGGTGATGCTAATTGGGCAGCCGAAGCTTGAGGGGATTCTGGGGATTATCGGGGGAGCGTCCAACTTGAGTAATGGCGGGGGGAGGATTTGAACCTCCGACCTTCGGGTTATGAGCCCGACGAGCTACCAGACTGCTCCACCCCGCGATCAGTCCGCACAAAATACCGGTTCGGAGACCATTGTCAAGTCCCATTACCGATCTGTCACACAATAATTACAGCCTTCGACAGGAAAATAGTTCCGACATCGGCCGGAATAACGAAACCGGGTGAACTGCGCAACTGGAGTGAACAGTGAAATTGGAGCGACCACCGAAATTGGAGCGACCACCGAAATCGGAGCGACCGCCGAAATCGGAGCGACCGCCGAAATTGGAGCGACCGCCGAAATTGGAGTGACCAACGACATTTCGCCACCGCAACAACAAGACCCGAACCTGAAGAGCGCCATCGGATCGCTCAGCCGACTCATCTTCAGCCGCACGACTTCAGCCGCACGACAAAGATCCCCGCCGTTCCGTCACCCATGCACAAGAACAAAGCCCGACAACCTCGCATCTGGGACTCTACAGCGCAAACCGGATCTGCATGACCGTACGGATTCCCCACCCATTGATGACCCGTTGCCTCACGGCCTATCCCTTGAAGACTTCCTGCCCTTTGAACCGCTCTCTACCCCTTGCCGGGGCAGCCGAGCGACAGGACACCGTCGCCTTCAGGAGCATACGGTTCGCCGGCGAACATCCGAATAGTCTGGTAATCATACGGGCGCGCGCCAAGCGCACGCAGCGGTTCGGCCCGGTCGGGCGACAATAGCGGGCAACGGATCACAAGCGGCTTGGGCCGACGGCTGAAAGCAGCCTCGAGGAGGCGCGTGGCTATTCCGACAACTGATCCGGCACGCGGATCGACGATAAACGGTCCGACCGAGCGATTGGCGGCCGTCTCTGTCATGAACAGAAATCCCACGACCCGTCCGCCCCGTTCGGCCACCCATCCCGAGAACGCCGGGTTGCCCGAGAGGATTTCGATCATCACGCGACGGTTCTGATGGAACTGCCGTTCATCGAGCAGCGACACGGTGCCCAGATACTGCGGGGCGAAGGGACGCACGCGCACACTGGGATCGGGCGTCGGGTGGGCGGCGACAAAGTCCTCCGGCTCAAGCCCGAAGTGCTGGGTGCGGAAGTGATCCTTGAATCCGAGGCGACGATAGAGCGGGGCGGCCGGGAGCACGGCCTCAAGCAGTACAGTGCGCATGCCGCGAGATATACAGTAACCCATTCCGTGACGCATGAGTTGCGCGCCGAAGCCCTGTCCGCGGCGCCCCGGCACAACGAAGAGCCAACCGAGCCATCCCACGCGCTGGTAGCAGATTGCCGTAATCATGCCAATCGGTCCAGCATCGTCGGCGAGCGCGAAGCGTCCCTCAGGTTCGTACTTGAGGTAATCGCGAATCCGGAGAGTGAACCAATCGGGATCGGTCTCGGGATCCTCACCAAACCGGAAGCGCAACATGTCAATTGTCAGGGGGAGAATACTCATGTCACGGTGTCGGCGGAATGGATCTCCGCGGTTTCTCCACCGGTTTCTCTGTGCGCGAACTGCTCCTCTTGAGGGAGTGTATCAGCAGCGGCGGCGTCACCAGAGTCGTGATCAGGACCATGATGATGACGGCAGCGTAGGTTTCAGGAGAAATGACCTGGTGGTTGTCGAGGACCAGAGTCAGGCCGATACCGGCGAAAATGAGCCCAACCTCGCCGCGCGGGATCATACCCAGGCCGATCGCGAGGCGGTTGGTCTGCTTGTCCCACACACCGAGGGAACACACCTGCTTGCCGATGATGGCGGCCAGAGTCAGGACAAAGGCGAAGCCGAGGATGCTCGTTTCGCGCCAGAAGACGCTCACATCGACCATCATTCCCATGCGCACAAAGAAGATCGGGACGAGGAAGACGGCGATGGGGGCGATCAGCTCGTGGATTTCGTGTTCGCCGCGTTCGTGGAAACCCCTGTAGTGAACATCCTCGAGGATGAGTCCGGCGGCGAACGCCCCGACGATCGGGGCGAGGCCGATTTTACCGGCGACGTAGGCGAAGATGAAGCAGATCATGAGGACGAGGGTCAGGAAGATTCCCTGTCCCCGCAGCCGGATCGCGGCTTTGAATACAGTCGGCATCACGAAGGCGCCGATAGCGACGGCGCCGACGATGAAGAGCACCGCCTTGCCGATGATCCACGCAATCGCGAGCGACGATATGCCTTCGCCGGCGCCGCTGCCGGCAGCGGTGATGAGGCCGGTGACAACAGCGAGAATGACAAGGCCGAGGATATCGTCGATGACGGCGGCGCCAAGAATGATTTTGGCTTCGCGCGTGTCGGTCTTGTTGATGTCCTTGAGGACGCGGGCGGTGATGCCGACCGACGTGGCGCAGAGCGTGGCGCCGATAAAGGCATGAACATACGCGGATTCATGCGGCAGGAACCAGGCGGACACGCCCCAGCCAAGAAAGAAGGGGGCTATAATGCCAAGCACGGCGACCAAGAACGAGGTCCAGCCGACCTGCATCAT
>JBGSIV010000190.1:0-2408 GCA_041742355.1 Candidatus Zixiibacteriota bacterium | reverse complement strand
GCTGCCGCCAGCACCAGGGCCCCCGCGAAAATGTACCACGCGATACGCGCCGGCATCAGAGTGAGTAGTTTCCGAAATCTTCCGGGTTGATTCTTCTCAGCCGTTCCCGAAGCGACTCCGGATCGGTGCTCATCGGCGGCGCCTCGGGCGCCTGCTCGGATTCCGTATCCGTCGCGGCTTCGAGATTGAACAGCTGCTCGTTGACGAATATCTTCGCCCCCGTCTTGAGTGCCATGGCGATCGAATCCGACGGCCGTGCATCAACCTGGAACTTCTCGCCATCCCGGCGGAGGTGGATCCGCGCGTAGAATGTCTGCTCGCGCAGCTCGGTCACCTCCACCCGGTCGATCGTCACCTTCACCGTCGACAGCATCGACTTCATCAGGTCGTACGTCATCGGGCGCTTGGGCTTCACTCCGGAGAGCTCCATTGCGATGCCCCACGCCTCGGCGTGGCCGATCCAGATCGGAAGAACCTTGTTGAGGCCCGACGGCGACAGGATGACGACCGGGGAATTGGTCGTCATGTCCAGCGCCAAACCGTCGACTTTGACTTCGACAAAATTCATCAGACTTTCTTCACCACCACCAGCTTGAGATTCGCGGTCACGTCTTTGGCGATCTTGATCGGCACCGTGTAGATACCGAGCACCTTGATCGGGGATTCGAGCTGAATGGCGCGCTTGTCGACCGTCACACCCTCGGCCGCCAGCAGATCGGCGACATCGGCGTTGGTGACGCTCCCGTAAAGCTTGTCTTCCTCGCCAACCATGACCTCGTGCGTCAGCGACAGCTTTTCGATACGGTCCTTGACGACCTCGGCTTCTTTCCGGGCCTTCTTCTCGCGAATGTCCGTCTGCTTGCGGATCTCGTCGATCGAGCGCAGATTGGCCTTGGTCGCGAGAATAGCAAGGTTGCGCGGAATCAGGTAGTTGCGGCCAAAACCGGCTTTCACCTCGACCGTCTGACCGGCCGACCCGACATCCGGTACGTCTTGACGCAGTATCACTTTCATGGTACGTCCTTTCTAACGTCTATGCAATCGAATTTGTTTTCATCCCAGTTCGCGCAGCCGCACCCGGCGCCAGTCGGCGAAGCTGTCGGCAAATCCGAGCAGCATGATCACGCCGCCGGACAGAAGGCCGGCCAGCGGATACACGAGGGGCAGCAGCGCCAGAAACAGATAAAAGAGCACTTTCATGAACGTCGTGAACTGAATCTTCCGCAGGTAGAACTCCAAGAGCGCCAGTCCGGTCACACCGTAGAACACCGCCAGGAACGCCAGCGCGTTGTCGGCGCCAATTCGCATCGGCTCGTTGCCGAGCAGCCGAACGGCGGCGATCACCGCCACCAAAGGAATGCAGCCATACGGCATCTTCCAGTAGTGGAACGGGTCGTACCGGTTCGGTGTCACGGTGAACCGGGCGATCCACCACGCGAAGATCAGGTAGCCGACGGTGAATTGTACGACCGCGGCCAGCAGCATGACGGCCGGCGCGAGGCGGAACATCGCGGTAAAAAGCGGGCGCGAGGCCTCGGCCATTTGTCGCGAGCGTTCCTCGTTCTGGCCGGCTTTCATGACTTCCTGCTTCACCCAGTCGACCAGCGTCTGGACGTTTTCCGGAAGCGATCGAATCACATTTAGCCAGTCGGGCAGGTACTGCGCGGTGCCGAAGACCACCAGCGAAATCACGGCGGCGATGTACACGGTTCGGGGTCGATGCCCGAACAGGGTCAAACGCCCCGCGAGGGCCGCCGTCACCGCGACCATACTCCAGCCGGTCACCAACATCCACGGATGCGATCCTTCTGAGATCACGATACTGACCGCGAGCGAGGCCGCGGCGAGAAACCAGACGCCCCACAGTTGCCGGGCAAAGGCCAGCCGTGTCACCGCGAAGTACAGGTACATCGCCGTGACAAACCGCACGGGTGCCATCAGCACAATCAGCACGGTCAATTCCGGATTGGCATCCCCGGTCTGTTCCACGCCGAAAAGCACGGCGTAGATCAGCGCCGCGAATACGACGGGCAGGAGCGTGATCCATCGCGATCCCTCGGAGTTCATGCCGTTTCCCTCACCGGGAACGCGCGGTTAGCGGAATGACTCGCTCTCGAACGGCATGATGGCCAGCACCCGGGCGCGTTTGATCGCGTTGGTCAGGCTGCGCTGATGAACGGCGCAGTTGCCCGAAATGCGGCGGGGAATGATCTTGCCGCGCTCGTTCACGAAGCGGCGCAGCGTGCGCTCGTCCTTGTAATCCGGATTGGCGAGCTTGTTCTCACAGAAAAAGCAGAATTTCTTCCGTCTCATCGTACGCATTGTAATACCCTGTCAAATGCGGGACCTACCGGCCCCGGTACTTCCGATCCGCCACATCATCATCGTCATCATCGTCGTCGTCGGAT
>JBGSIV010000189.1:0-1984 GCA_041742355.1 Candidatus Zixiibacteriota bacterium | reverse complement strand
GACCGGGAATAGCGGCGACTATTCTATCGAGACCTGACTTCGACACGTTGGTTCCCGGTACATGAAGATAATACAGTCGCTTCATGCCGTAGAGTGATGGCAAGCCATCATCGCTCACGTCTGTCCCTCCCAAATCGAGATAACCCATTTCGACCATATTCTTCAGATATCCGAGTCCTGCGTTCGACACGTGTGTATTATGGAGCCACAGGTTCTTGAGCTTGGACAGATTCTTGATCCGGCTCAAACCGGTATCCGATACGATGGTGTTGTCGAGATAAAGGTGCTCCAGAGTCGGCACCTTGCCTACATGGAAAAGCCCGGCATCAGTCACCCGTGTATCCGACAGGTACAATGACCGCAACGACGGGAATGAAGTAAGGTGTTTCAAGTCGTCATCGTTAGTAGGCGTTCCCTTCAGGTACAAACCCACAACAAAGCCGTTCTCCCACCGCACGCCGCCACCACGGCGGAGAAAGTGCTGTGCGGGGTCATATTGACTGGCAACCCGTGCCGCCCATGGTGCAGCGAGGCCGATTACTACAAGAACAATGAGACCTCCCCATGCCACGACTGTTACGACCATGTGCCAAGGGCCTCGCCAAGACCATAGCCGCACAGAGCGCAATAGCCACAACGCTACAAGGTTTAGAGTGGCAAGCAGACCAACGAAAAGCGATTCAGAAGGTGGAGACAACTGGCTGCTATCGTTGAAGTGCCAGATCCACCATAAGAGCGGGGCTATGAAGAGGACCGGCAATCCGCAGTATCCGATCCAGACGAAGTGCCGATGCTTTGGCGTCATCATCAAACCGATCATGACAGCCGACGCTGAAGCTGCCACTCCGAGGCCCGCAAGCAACCCACGCATGGCCTCATCGACGCCGATGTCAGCGGCGAGATTGAGCAGACCGAACCCCACAGCAGCGAAGATCAGCAGCACGTTTCCTGTGACGGCAATCCATCGCAGGATGCTGCGGAACGAAAGGGCATCTGCCATCACTCGTCTCACTTCCCGCTGACAACCACCGGGCAGCGGTCTTCCGTCGATCCAGATTGCTCCTGATCGTGCATGTGCGGGCTCGCTACTTGACGAACCACAGCTTCGCCGTTGGGTCAGTCTTCAGGAATCCCAGCAACAACTCAGCGACCTTCTGCCGTCCACTGTCGCTCGGATGGGTGCCATCAGCGGCAGTATCTTCCGGCCTCCAGATCAAGCCATCGATCTTCCGACCATGCTCTCCGTCCGTCCAAAGGTACGGCCCCCAGAGCAACAGCGGCGATTTCACTGCCCCCTTTTCAGGATCGCAGTTCAACGACGGATCTCCTTTGATCTGATCTTGAATCAGCCAACGAACGACAAAGGCCGACTCATAGGCGTAAGGCTCGGGATTGAGCGGCGTTTTGGCATAGCCGCCATAGGTGCGGCTCGACAAATAGGCGATCCGTAGGTTTGGAAATCGCTCCTTGAGCTTGTTCAGAACCACGACCATGTGGCCCTTCATCTCCTCGGCGTGTTTGGGGAAATCGCCGATCCTGCCCGGCGTGATCCGGGCCTGCTTCACCCAGGCCACCTGCACCTGCTTGTCCGATACACCAGCCTGCTTGAGTCGTTCCTTCAGTATATCCCATGGATCACGGCTTCCAGGGCGGTCGGGCCTGCCTGAAACAGCCCGCACCTGAGCGTCCATTCCTCCCTGGGCACCGTCCACAATCACGACGTTTGGCGATTTGACTGGGTCGGCATTGCCCTGGGGAACAAAGGCTGAGAATTCCTGGGTGGTGTTCGACATGCCAACCGAAATGAATCCGATCTTGCCATCCTCAGCCGGTTCCCCCTCGGCGTCGAGCGGGCGGATTAGCTTGGCCTGCTGCATGGCCGCCTCAAGATGCTTTTCGGGTGGCTCGTTCTTGTCGCCGCCATAAAGCCCACCGTCCTGCCCTTTGTACTGGTCCTCGGCCGTCATGTCCGTCAATGGTCTCA
>JBGSIV010000188.1:0-3484 GCA_041742355.1 Candidatus Zixiibacteriota bacterium | reverse complement strand
GGAGAGATCCCGGCAGCGGTACTTCCCCGTGTCGCCGTCGGGGTCTTCCCCGTCGACCTGGGTCATCGGCTCGATCGTTTTCGTGATGTAGGCGACGAGTTCGGGCGAGGGTGACATTTCGCCATGGACTTCGTTGCAGTGCAGCTTGCCCGATCTGTTGCTGCGGGACAGGAGGAAGACATAGGCGCCGGGGCACATGTGAGAGGCGCGGGAGACGATGTCCGACACGAGTTCGGAGAATTTCATTTCCTGCAGGGGGACCTCGAAGACCGGGAGCATTTCCGACAGGCGGGTCGAGTAGTTCTCGACCTCCATGAGCTGATCGGCAATTGCGAGGGCGGCTTTGAGCACCGCGGCGAGGAGATCGAGCATGATTTCGGCGTTGCGATCGATCGCGGCGGGGCGTTCATACCAGTAGCCGGAGATGACGGCGCAGAGCCGTCCCTCGTCGTACACGGGATAGAGGTAGCGGCAGGCGAATCCGTTGGCCGTGCCGAATGGATCGGTGTTTTTCCCGGCGGCAGCGGCGGCGCACTCGGTGAGTCCGCGCAGCGGCGGGTGATTGTCGGAGTCCAGTTCGGACCAGGTTGTTTCGAGCAGGTCGAGTCCGCGGATGCTCAGGTGGGATCCGTACTGGTACGAGACGGGAATGAGGCGGGCGTTGTTTTCGGCGCGGTAGAAGACGGCGCAGAAGTCGCAGCCGAGTTGACGGGCCGCCATGAGGGAGACGGTGTCGACCTGGGCGATGACGCCGGCGAGTTTGTGTCCCACTCGAACGTGGTAGTACTTCTGGATCAACGTGCGTGAAGTCTGCACTACCGTACCTCCGTCTTCGGGGCGACGCGGCGCCCCGGTCTGTTCCTATCAGTGTCGGGGCCGGCAAGGATCAACCGGGCCCGCTGGGGGGCTTCTGTTTCGGCCGTGCACTCCCAGACCAGTTCGCCGCAGTCGAAGAGGAGGTGGCCGGCGGGAGTCGGTCGGGGACGTTTTCCGGTTGTCTGCTCCAAAACGGACCGCAGGCCGGCCGGTCCTGCAAGGGGGCGGGCGCAACTGATCTCGAGGGCGTTGCCGTGGTCGGACCGGATGGCGCGGATCTGCACTTCGCCCGAGTGGGAAGCGGCACGCATCACGGCGGTGATCACGGGATAGAGAGCATCGTAGGCCACTCCCCGGCTCACGCCGAATGAGGGGCCGGAAGGCCGTTCGGCGACCACCTGCACGGCGATGTTCCGGGTATCCTGCAGCCAGTGGATGTAGCCTTCGAACGCTGCGGGCAGTTCGGCGAGCAGGCGGTGGGCGGGAATCGACTGCCGGTCGCTGTCGGGGGCGTCGTGCAGCAGATGGCGCACGCGGTCGAGGTGCGTGACGAGCCGTTCAACCGCACGGGTGAAAGTCTGCAGGGAGCCGGGAGTGTCGGCGTCGTTGGCGCCGGCGCCGGACAGCTCGGTTTCTCCGAGCATCCAGGAGAGGATATCGAACATGCTGTGGAAGTGGCCATCGGCGAGATCCGCGACGGTTCTCAGTCGCTGCCGGGCTTTGAGGCTGGTGTCCGCAGTCTCCCGGGGAGCGGCGGATTCCCTCTCGGCCAAACGGAGGTACCCGTGGTAGAGTCGCAGGAAGTTCACGGTGACTTCCAGTAGCCGTTCGCCTTTGCGCAGGTCTCCCCCGACTTCGGGAGAGCCAAACGAGACGAACATATCCGGGCTGTCGCCATTGGTGAGACGGAAGCAGAATTCCGACCGGACGTTATCCAGGTAGTACCGCTTGGCCTCGCTTTCGGAAAGGTGACCGCCGGCGGCGGTATCGGGCACGAGGAACCTGCCGGGGGTGGTCGCCAGCCGGATGGCGGCGGCAATGGCCGGCTCGATGTCTTCACGAACCGCCGGTTCTTCCTGTATTCGTTTGAGGACGGTCCGGCCCGGCTGTCCATCGATGCAGAGGACGAGTCGCGAGAGTCTGAGGCGGCGGTGGAGGATGTCGAAAAGATTCTTGATCAGGTGGTTCAACGGGCGATGATTCCGGAAGGCTTCGTCGAACCGGGAACAGAGGGCCAGCAGGTCGTCGGTCATGCCGAGGCGGTTCTCGTGAACGTCGGCAATCATTCGGGCGGCGGCGAGGGCGCGTTCACTTGCGAGGCGGGAAATATTGCCGGGCACGGGCATGGCGATCAGGCTGCGGATCCGGTCGGACTGCACGCCGGGGTGAACGAAGAGGAAGTCGGGCGCGGCGGCCAGGAGCATGGGGCGTTCGGGGAGGAATCCGGCCGGCAGGAACCAGCGTTGCCTTTCGATAGCTTCCAGCCAGCGAGAAGTCGTTGAATGGGGCAATTCTCCTTCGAGGATGTCCCACATGGCGATGTTGCCGACGGCAGTGCGCATGCGGTAGAGGCCGTCGCGTTCATCGTACGTCGCGGCGAGTCCCTCGGGCACCTGTTCCACGAGCAGATTCAGAGCGGTCCGCACCAGGCGATCGGGCGTGGAGTCACAGGTAACGAGGGCCGGCGGCAGAGTTACGGACGCGGAAGCTTCATGGAAGTGGAGCAATTCGGCGTGTACGAGCCAGCCGGTCACCAGGGGCCAGTCGATGGAGTCGGCCGAGCCGGAGGGCCGGAAATCCCCCAGACAGGCCCGCACCCGCCCGCCGATCACCAGGGGGTGAATGCGCCCGGTGTCGTCCAGATCGAAGGATGAGGCGACGACCGGCCCGAGGCGTTGTTCGGCGGGGACGGATTCGATGATGTCTTCGAGGACGCGATCGGGGAGGTAGAGCCAGTGCTCTCCGGTGTCAAGGTCCGATGATTCGTATCGGTGGAAGACGGACGGGATGCCACCGCCGGCGAAGAGCACGACGCCGTCGGGCAGCGCGAGGTTGCCGATGGCCGGTGCGAAAGCTGTGGGGCGATGGGGTGTCTGGTCTTCCATGGGTGCTGTCTATTTCGAGGTCCGGGCCTCTTATCCCACCGACTCGGGGGTGTTCAGGTACTTCTCCATCCGGCGGGCGGAGCGGTCGATGATGCGGACGTAGCGGTCGACATCGGTGTCGGACGGGTGGGTGCGGAGCATCTCGATCGATCCGATGATGCCGGTCAGCGAGGAACGGAGGCGGCCGCTGAATTCGCGGCGGCGGCCTTCGGCGTCACCGTCGGCGCGGTCGCGGTGTTCGATGGCGCCCCACGGGGTCTGGTGCAGCCGCCAGGCGAGCGCCAGCAGGGAGGCGATCGACGCGACAAAGGAGCGATCCTCGGCGCCGAAGCGGAAGCGATGGGAACCCCGGCGGTCGACGAGACTGATTATGCCGATGGTTTCGCCGTTCGCTTTGATGGGATACAGGAGGGCAGTGTTGAGATCCCCCTGGTATATCTGCTGGGCCTCGGCGGACGACATGGAGAGGGTGATGTCGGTGTCATCGATCAGGAGGCTCTCCCCTGTTGCCTGGACTTCCTGGTGGAGGGGCATGAGGGATCGCACGAGGTAGCCGTCGGCCG
>JBGSIV010000187.1:0-10451 GCA_041742355.1 Candidatus Zixiibacteriota bacterium | reverse complement strand
GGGGGCGCAGGGGGTTCGGCCGGGGTGCGCATAATGAAGTAGCCAGCCGTTACGACGGCGAGGGCGGCGACGACAATCACGACGTCGCGGGTTCTGGGGCTGGTTCGAACGGGTTTCGCGGCCTTTTTCGGGGCGGTCCCGGCGGATTGTTTGGCGCCGGCGACGGCCGCGCCGCAGGCGAGGCAGAATCTCGCCTCGGCCGGAAGTGCCTTACCACATGCTGTACAATACTGCTCTGCCATAACCTCTTAATCCTTTGTGTCCTTGTTCGGGCAATATAATCCACAATCCCTTCGCGGCAACCGAAATATGCGCCCCCGGTCCACAAAAGCGGTGACAGGGGCATGACAATTCGTATATTGGGGTCCGCTATTGTGTCGGTCAACTTTATACACGCGGCCGGGATCCGAGGTCGGCGTGTGACGAACTGGAACGATTGGGATCCGAAACCCGGACAGATACAAGGATTGGTTATGAAGGCACTGCTCCCCCTGCTGTTTGCGTTGACCGCTGCGGCGTCGACAGCCGCACCGTATGAGATCACAATGGACTCCCTGAAAGCGCATGAGATGGTGCTCGCGCACGATTCGCTCGAGGGCCGCCGGGTGGGCGAGCCGGGCGAGTGGAAAGCGGCGCAGTATATTATCGGGGTGTTCGAGCGGGCGGGTTTACAGCCGAAGGGGGACAACGGATCCTGGCTGCAGGGGTTCGAGTTTGTGAAATCAATCGAGTACGGCGACAGCAACCGGGTGGTGGTGAACGGCACGCCGCTGGAGCTCAATGACGGGTTTGTCCCGATGAAGCAGTCGGCGAATGCCGCGTTTGATTTCGCGGAGATCGTGCCGGTGGGGTACGGGATTACGGTGGACACGAGCGAGGGGCAGTACGACGATTACGCCGGCAAAAATGTCGCGGGGAAAGCGGTGGTGATCAAGCGGTATGCGCCGGGGGACGAAGTCAATCCGCATATCGATTTCGACAAGTACGCATCGCTGATGAGCAAGATCAACGCTGCGATAGAGCATGATGCGGCGGGAATCTTCTTCGTCACACCGGAGGGGCACGACGACACGCTGGCGGAGATGGGGATTACGCACATAACTCCGAAAGAAATTCCGATTGTCTTCCTGCGGCGGGAAGCGCTGGCCAAAATCGGGGTCTCCCTCACCGAGCCGCAAATTGCGCGGATCGAAGGGGTGGTGGAACTGGAGAAGGTGCGCGACACAGGACATAACGTGGTCGGGTATCTACCGGGGCAGGTTGATTCGACGATCATTATCGGAGCGCACTACGATCATCTCGGGTACGGCGGGCCGGGGAGCGGATCGCGGTATGTGGGGCCGGAGAAGCTGGTGCACAACGGGGCGGACGACAACGGGTCGGGAACATCGGTGCTGCTGGAACTGGCGCGGCAGTTCGGCTCACAGCTGAACGAGCTTCGGCACTCGCTCTTGTTTGCGGCGTTTTCGGGGGAGGAATTTGGGATCCTGGGGTCGGGGCACTACGCGAAGAACATGACGGTGGATTCATCGAAGGTTCGCATGATGATCAACATGGACATGGTGGGGCGGCTGGCCGAGCAGGACAGCGGCCTGGCGGTGCTCGGGACGGGAACGACCGAGGCGTTTACGGCGTATTTCGACAGCCTGAAGCGGGATGATGTGAAGATCGTGCAGAAGAAAGCGGGACAGGGGCCCTCGGATCACACCGCGTTCTACAATCGGAATATTCCGGTGCTCATGTTCTTCACCGGGCCACACAACGACTACCACAAGCCGGAGGATGATCTGGAGAAGATCGACTACGCCGGGCTGGTGACGGTGGCGGATGTGGTCGCGGATGTGATTACGCATTTTGACGGGTACAACGGGGCGCTGGCGTTTGTGAAGACGGCGGACCCGAGCGAGGGGAAGCAGCGGGCGCAGTTCAAGGTGACGCTGGGGATAATGCCGGACTACGTCGCCGAGGTGAAGGGGGTCAAGGTCGATAATGTGGTGCCGGAGCGCCCGGCGGAGAAGGCAGGGATTCTGGCCGGAGATATAGTGGTGAAGATGGGAGCGATTGAGATCGGGGACATTTACGATTATATGGGGGCGCTGGGGAGTTTCAAGAAGGGGGATACGTGCGTGGTGCGGGTGTTGCGGGGTGAGGTGCCGGTGGAGGTGACAGTGGTGTTTTAGGGGGGGAGGCAGGAGAAGGTGTGAAGTTATAATCAGAGGCGTCGGTCACTCAGCCGGCGCCTCTTCTCGTTCAATCTATATTCTCGATATTGTCGATATGATCCTTCCCCTTCGCCCGCACCACCTTGATCACGCCTTTGACCTTACGGACCTTATCAAGAATTCGATTCAGGTGCGAGAGGCTCGAGACCTCGACGACGAACTCGCCGACGGCGGTAGTGTCGCGGGCGTACATCTCGGCGGCGCGGACGTTGGTGTCGACGGTGGCGATCGCCTGAGTGATGTCGCGGAGCATGTTCTTGCGGTCTTCGACGACCATTTCCAGACGCACGACGAATGACTGCCCCTTGGCGGTGTCCCAGCTGACATCGATCTTGCGTTCGGGCGAGGCCTCCTGGAGGTTGATTGCGACCGCGCAGTCGGCGCGGTGGATGCTGACGCCTCTCCCCCGTGTGATGAAGCCGACGATGTCCTCGCCGGGGATCGGCTGGCAGCAGCCGGCGAAGCGGAACATCATGTTGTCCAGGCCGTGGACCCTGATACCTTTGGTGCCTCGGATCTTTTCGATGACACGGCCGACGAAACCGGCCTCTTCCGCCGGATGATCGGGTTCGATCAGGGCCAGGAGTTTGCGCGGGGTCATGGAGCCGTTGCCGATGGCGGCAAAGAGCTCCTCGGTTGATTTCTTGTCGAGCTGCTGGGCGTAACCCTCGAGCGTTTCCTCGTCGGGCATTTTCAGCCGGTCTTCCTTGAGTTTGCGCTCGATGATTTCGCGGCCGAGGGCGACGGATTGCTCGAAGCCGGCCTGTTTGAGCCAGCGGCGGATTTTGGATCGGGCGGCCGAGGTGCGCACAAGCTTGAGCCAGTCGTGCGACGGGGTCCGGTTCGGGTTGGTGATGATCTCGACGGAGTCGCCGGTCTGCAGCTCGGTGGACAGGGGTTGGAGGCGGGTGTTGATCTTGGCGCCGGAGCAGTGGATGCCGACCTCGGAGTGGATCTGGAAGGCGAAGTCGAGCGGGGTCGAGCCCTTGGGCAGGTGGATCAGTTTGCCGGCCGGGGTGAAGACAAAGATGTCCTCGGAGTAGAGGTCGATCTTGAGGTACTCGAGGAAATCGGAGGGGTTGGTCATGTCCTTTTGCCACTCCAGAACATCGCGCAGCCAGACCATTTGGCGGTCGGAGCGGCTCATTTCCTGGCGGCCTTCTTTGTAGAGCCAGTGGGCGGCGATGCCGTTTTCGGCGACATAATGCATCTGGTGGGTGCGGATCTGGATTTCGACGATGCGGTTGCTGGGGCCGAAGACGGCAGTGTGGAGCGAGCGGTAGCCGTTGGGTTTCGGGTTGGCGATGTAATCGTCGAAACGTCCGGAGACCGGTTTCCACATGGCGTGGACGACGCCAAGGGTGTGGTAGCACTCGCGCTCGGTGTTGACGATGCAGCGGATGGCGAAGAGGTCGTGCATTTCCTCGAGGGGGACATTGCGCACGCGGGTTTTGCGGTAGATCGAGTAGATGTGTTTGGCGCGGCCGTAGACGGTGGCGTTGATGTTGTTTTTGCCGAGTTCGTCTTTGAGGGGGCGGACGACCTGTTCGATGTAGGCGTCGCGCTCTTCCTTCTTCTCGACCAGTTTGGCGGCGATGTCGAAGTAGGCTTCGGCGTCGAGGTATTTGAGGGCGAGGTCATCGAGTTCGAGCTTGATGCGGTTGATGCCGAAGCGGTGGGCGAGCGGGCTGTAGACATCGTGGGTTTCCTGCGCGATGCGCCGCCGCTTGTCGGGCGGGAGGGCCTCGAGGGTGCGCATGTTGTGCAGGCGGTCGGCGAGTTTGATCAGGATGACCCGGATGTCCTTGGCCATGGTGAGGAGCATTTTGCGGAAGTACTCGACCTGCTGTTCCTCGCGGGAGGTGAATTCGACGAGGCCGATCTTCGTGACGCCGTCGACCAGGTCGGCGATTTCATCGCCGAATTCGGCGCGGACGGTGTCGATGGTGAAGGGGGTGTCCTCGACGACGTCGTGGACGAGGCCGGCGGCGATGGTTGTGGAGTCCATGTGCTGCTCGGCGAGGATGAAGGCGACCTCGAGGCAATGTTCAACGTAGGGTTCGCCCGAGGAGCGTTTCTGGCCGGCGTGGGCCTTGTCGGAGAACTCGTACGCCTTGCGGATGAGGGGGATGTTGACGTTGGCGTTGAACGACTCAATGCGTATGATAAATTCGGCAAGGTTCATAAGTTCGTTATCGGACTTCCTGCACGTTATACAGCGACATGACTTCGGCGGCGACCTGATCGACCGATATGGTCGACATGCAGCGGCACTGTTTCGGGGGGCAGCTGCACTCGACATCGTTGGGCTGGATGACGCGGTGGGGTTCGCCGAGCGGTCCCCATCGTTTCGGCGAAACGGCTTTGCGGCTGGGGTACAACCCGACGACGTGGGTGCCGACGGCGGTGGCGAGGTGCAGGGGGCCGGTGGAGTTGGCGACGACGACCCGGGCGAGCGAGCGAGAGGACGGCGGCGAGGGTGCGAAGGTCGGTTTGGCCGGTGATGTCGCGGACGGGGACATCAAGGCCGGTCGTCGCTTCCTGCAGGTGTTTTCCTTCTTCCTCGGAGCCGGAGAGGACGACGCTCAGGCCCTGGTGCGAAATGCGGCGGTAGAGCTCGACAAAGCGTTCGAGGGGCCAGCGTTCGGCGGAGCCGCGGGAACCGGGGTGGACGACGACGAAGGTCTCGTCCGCGCCAACGTCGTTAAGGATGCGGCGGGCGTTGCGCAGTTCCTTTTCGAGCAGGTAGACCTGGGGGACAGTGATCGTGTCGCCGTCGCGGAAGAACTTCAGGAAGTCGAGGTTGTACTCGAATTCGTGTTTCACGTTGGCCTTGCGGCTGTGCGTGATGTGGTAATTGAAGTAGATCGAGTGGAAACGTCGCGCAGTGCCGATGCGGTAGGGAATTTCGGCCCGCTGGAAGAGCTGGGCGATGTCCCGTTCGGGGTAGAGCGCCACGACCACCTTGTACTCCTCCATGCGTATCTTGTGGAGGAGGTCTTTCTTGTAGAGGTTGTCGCTCCAGAGTTGGTCGTTCTGGACGCGGACGATTTTGTCGATGTGCGGGTTGTTCTCGAGAATGGGCGAGGCATAGAGCGACGCGAGGACATCGATCCGGCACTTCGGGTAGCGCCGTTTCATCGTCTCTACGAAGGGGAGGGCGAGGATCAGGTCGCCGAGGCGATCGGTCCGGCTGATGAGGATTTTGTCTCCGGGCTGCAGGTCTATTTCTTGGGCCATTCTATTCCGCCTGTTTTGTCGCCTCGTTGCGGCCCAGGTGCCGCAGCTTGGCATACTTGGTAAATACGGCTACTGAGGACATAACCGAGATGATCAGACCCTCGATCCCGTCGCGGAAACCCTGGCGGACGAGGTAGTGGGTAATAAACGACACGATCGGGCGAAAGACAAGGTCGTACCATCGGGCGCGCCGTCCGCGGCGAAAGGCCTCCTGCGCCCCGAGGGTGGTGTAGACGTTGGATTTGGCGAGGTAGAGCTCCATGGTCGGGTAGCTGTAGTGCAGGAGTTCGCCGTTGAGACGGCCAACCTCGCCGTCGACCTCGACCGCTTCGTGGACCACGGCTTCGTTGACGTTGCCGTGGGCGCGCCGGAACAGGCGCAGGACGGGGTCGGGATACCAGCCGCAGTAGTGGATCCAGCGGCCGAGGAAGTTGGTGCGCCGTTTAACAATGAAGCCGTTGTGGGGGTCGCGGGAGACGACGATCGACCGGATCTCGGCGGCCAGTTCGGGGGTAACGGCCTCGTCGGCGTCGATGGAGAGCACCCATTCCTGCGTGGCCAGTCCGACGCCGAGGCGTTTGGCGGGGCCGAAGCCGTGCCACTCGGTTTGGCAGATGCGAGCATTGTGGGCGGAGGCGATTTCGAGGGTGCGGTCGGTGGATTGGGAATCGACGACGATGATTTCGTCGGCGAAGGCGACCGATTCGAGGCAACGGCCGAGATTGGCCTCCTCGTTTTTCGTTATGATGACGACCGAAAGTCCCATTACCTCTCCCCTGCTACGTAGCGGGTCACGACCTGCTCAAAGACCTCCATGACACGGTCGACGGTGATATCGAAGATGTTATCATCGTTATCGGAGACAACGGAGCCGACCTCCTGGTCATACGGTTTCCAGAGCAGAAAGTTCTTCTGGTGGCGGCTGTAGAGGCCGACCACGGGCACACGGAAAGCGCGGGCGATGTGGACCATGCTGGTGTCCGGGGAGATGAGCAGGTCGACTTTGCCGACGATGGCCGAAGCCTGGCGAAGGCTGAGGCCGTCGGGGACGATGTGCACGCGGCGGTCGAATGATTGAGCGACCGACTGAGCGCGGACGCGGTCGGGGGGCGCGACCATGAGGACGACGTGCGCTTCGGAGTGGCGGGTGAGGATGGCCTGCACCAGCGCGGCGGATTTTTCGAGCGCCCAGACGCGGGTGGGGGCGCCGGCGGAGAGGTTGTAGCCGACGATCAGACTATGGGGCTGGTCGCCGCCGATTTCGCGCAGGAAGGCGGCGGCGAGCATGCGGTCGGCCTCGGAGAGGTACGGCTCGGCGTAGCCGCTGACACCGGCGGGGTCGATGCCGAAAGCGGCGAGGAGCTTGAGGGTGTTGTCGACGATGTGCCCGGTGTTGTTGAGCCGGTCGTAGTTGAAGTCGTAGTACTCCCGATATTTGACTTTGCCGACACCGATGCGGGGTTTGCCGGGGGCGGTGTACTGCGAGAGGTAGAGGGCGGTGACGGAGTCATCGCAGATCATGTCGACGACGCAGTCGAAGCGTTCGTTGCGGATGCGCTGGATCTCGGCGAGGTCTTTCGCGCTCTTGGTGTACATAAAGATCTGGTCGAAGCGTGGATCCCCGTCAATGATTGCCCGGTTGCGCGGGGAGCCGAGGACGGAGATCTTTATATGCGGGTAGCGGGCTTTGAGGCCGTCGAAGACGGGGAAGGAGATAATCATATCGCCGAGCTTCTCGGGGCGCAGGAAGAGGACGCGCTGGAGGCGGTTGCCGTCGAGGGGACGGAACTCCGACTGGCCGCGTTTGAGGAGCGGGCCGGTGGCCCAGAAGACGAAGTCTTTGAAGCTGTGTTCGAGGTCTTTACGCAGTCCCATTGGCGCACCCGGCGGATTTGATCTGTGAAAGGAAGTACTCCTCGACGTGATCGAGCATTCGATCGGCAGTGAACAGGACCTCGAATCGGGCGCGACCGGCGCGGCCGAGCGACGTGCAGAAGGCGGGGTCGCAGAGAAGCCGTGCCGCGGATTCAGTGAGCGCATCGGGATCACGCGGCGGGACGAGCAGGGCGGTCTTCCCTGCCCGGACGACCTCGGGGATGCCGCCGATGTCGGAGGCGACAATCGGCAGACCGGCTCGCATGGCTTCGAGGAGGACGATGCCGAACGGCTCCTCGATTGAGGGGTGGATCATGAGGTCGGATCCGGCCAGTTCGAGGTCGCAGTCACGGAGCATGCCGGCGAAAATGAAGCGGTCGGTGAGGCCGGAGGCCGCGAGTAGCTGCTGGAGAGTTTCGCGCAAGGGGCCGTCGCCGAGGAGGAGGAAGCGGGTTGAGGTGGCGTGCCGGACGATTTCTGCGGCGGCCTCGATCAGGTACCGGTGGCCCTTTTGCTCGACGAATCGGCCGGAGGTGACGGCGATGAGAGAGTCGGCGGGCAGGGTGAACTTGCTGCGGAGAGCGACGCGGGCCTCTTCCCTGCCCATGGCCAGCGGCTTATCGGGGATGCCGATCGGAATGACGCGGACGATGTCGGGCTCGATGTAGCCGTGGCGCGTGATCTGGTCCTTAAGCGAGGCTGACGGGACGATGACGCCATCGACGAGGCGCGGGGTCAGGAGCTTGTGGACCAGGCTGTCTTTGGTGATATCGAGGCCGACCGACCAGATCACACGGGCGCGGCGGTCTAGGCGGGCGGCGATGCCGCCGAGGCGGATGTCCTTGTTGAAATTGACCGTGATGAGATCGATGTCGTGCTCGGACAGGTACGATTTGAGGCGCGTGATGGTCGCAGGGTTGAAGTCGCCGGAAATGTCGAGCGGAAGGGTCGCGACGCCGCCGGTGGATTCTATCCGATTGAGGAATTCGGAGTCGGGGCGGCCCGCGACGGTGACGTTATGGCCGCGTTGAGAAAGGCCGTGGGCGACGAGCCGGATCCACTCCTCCATGCCGCCGTAGGTCTGCGGCTCGATTGAGTCAAGCAGCAGGATGTTCATTCGGCGTCCCGGAACTGCATGGTGTAGAGGCGGTGGTACAGGCCGGCGTGGGTCAGCAGCTCGGTGTGGCTGCCGCACTCGACGATGCGGCCTTTTTCCAGCACGAGGATGCGGTCGGCGTTCTTGATGGTTGAGAGGCGGTGGGCGATCACCAGGACGGTGCGGTCACGCATGAGGCGGTCGATCGCCTCCTGGACGAGCATCTCGGATTCGGTGTCGAGCGAGGAGGTAGCCTCGTCGAAAATGAGGATCTCCGGATTGCGCAGGAGGGCGCGGGCGATAGCGACGCGCTGGCGCTGGCCGCCGGAGAGCATGACGCCGCGGTTGCCGACGAGGGTGTCGTAGCCGCGTTCGAACTCGGCGATGAAGTTGTGGGCGTTCGCCATGCGGGCGGCCTCTTCGATTTTCGCGCGCGGGATGTCGGTCAGGCCGTAGGCGATGTTGTTCGCGATGGTATCGTTGAAGAGGTAGGTCTCCTGGGTGACGATGCCCATGAGGCCGCGCAGGGATTTGAGCGAGAGGGCGCGCAGGTCGTGGTTGTCGATGGTGACTCTCCCCCGCTGCGGATCGTAGAAGCGGGGCAGCAGGTCAAGCAGGGTCGACTTGCCCGCGCCGGAAGGGCCGACCACGGCTACGATCTCGCCGCGTTTGACCTCGAAGCTGATGTCACACAGGACATCGTCGGAGGTGTCGTATTTAAACCAGACGCGTTCGTAACGAATAGCGTCGCGGAGCGTGTCGAGGTGAATCGGTTTGGGCGGGTCCTGGACTACTTCGGTGGTGTCGAGGACGCCGAAGATGCGTTCGGCGGCGGCCATTCCCTCCTGCAGTTTGATGTGCACCTGGGAGAGGTTCTTGGCCGGTTTGATCATGGCGAGCATGGCGACGATAAAGGTGATGAAGTCGCCGGCGCTGAGTTCGCCGGTGCCGAGGATGATGCGAGTGCCGGCGTAGAGGAGGATGAGGAGACCGGCGGCGGTGGCGAGCATGTCACTGATGGGGGACGCGAGGTGCCGGATGCGGGTCATGCGCAACAGCGAGCGGAAAAACTGGTCGGTGGCGTGGAAGAACTTCTTCATTTCGAATTCTTCCATCGAGAACGCCTTGACGATGCGGATGTTGCTGACCGATTCCTCCAGGACCGAGTTGACATCGGCCATACGCTCCTGGGAGCGCGAGGAGTACTTGCGGAGTTTGCGTCCCACGAACCAAATGAAGGCGAAGACGATCGGCATGACGATCAGCGACAGCAGGGTCAGTTTCCAGCTCAGGATCAGGAGGAACGAGAAGAGCACGGTCACGGTGATGGAATCGGTGACGAGGTGGTTGAAGCCGAGGTCGACCGATTCGTTGAGCACGACGACATCGTTGGTGACGCGGGAGATGATCTGGCCGGTGCGTCGGCTGTGGAAGTAACCGAGCGACAGGCGTTGGTATTTCTCGAACAGGCGGTTGCGGAATGAGCGGATAACGCCCTGCTGGACATAGGCCATGAAGAAGCCCTGCAGATAGAGGAATAGATTCTTGGCGACGACGACGACCATAGCGAGGATGCAGAAGTTCACCAACATGGCGGAGCGGGAGTCGGCCGTGACGAGGCTGTCGATCCAGCCGCGGAGGGCTTCGCGGACGCCGGCGAACCAGGCCGAGATGTTGTCAACAAAGCCGGTGGCGGCGGGGACGGCGGGAGCGGCATCGGACAGGGAGGACATGCCGGGGATCGCGCTGTCGACCTGGAACAACACCATGAGCAGCGGCCCGAGCATCCAGACCAGGAGGCCGGACAGGAGGGCGTAGAGCGCGGCCGAGGTGGACGCGGTGAGAAGCTGTTTCCAGTACGGTTTCAGGACCGAGAATGTTCGCCGATAGAGGTTCACCAGTTGTCTCCGCCTTCTTGGTACAATAGGGTAATATCACGTGCGGGGGCGCACAGGTCAAATCCCTTTTGCCGCAAAAGGGTAGCGAGTGGGAGTGTCAGGGGATAATGCGCTGGGCGC
>JBGSIV010000186.1:0-2109 GCA_041742355.1 Candidatus Zixiibacteriota bacterium | reverse complement strand
ACAATCCACCGCCCTGTTGTCAATTGAGTTGCCGCATCGAGGATCGGTAATGGGTCTGAGATATTCTGTCATCGGCCAGGGACTATGTCACCCCTTGTCGGCCAGCGATTTTGTCACCCAATGCCTACGCCAAGGGTGATTGGCGGCTGGTTTACTAGGCTCTTTGGTTTTCTTCGCCTCGGTATCCGGCGGGTGATTCGATCCCGCAGAGGCCTTGTTTTTTGGGACCGGCCAAGGACACTCCTCGATGAATCTACCGTTGCCATGACGGACCCGTATGACTTCGGGAACAACGGCCGCGGGCGCTGTCTTCGCTATACACTCTTCCTGATGGTAGACGTGCAGACTACCGTCGAACCGTTCTTGTACCTCAACGCTGCGCTTGGCATAGCTCCTCCCCCTCGGCCCGCCAATCTGGATAACTCTGCCGAAGAACGCCACGGTATTATCGTTGGCCACAACGCGCCTGTACTTGAAGCAGAACGTTCCATCTAGATTCAAACTCTTGCCCACCGGTCGGTATACGGCCTTTGGGTCGTTAGGAGTGCGAGCGAACCTCCGATTGTGGTCCGCGACCATCCTTCTTAGCGCTTCGTTGGCCTCATCCATGGTGCATACACCGGCTAGTCGCAGTTCACTGACAAGCCTGTCCTGGAACGTTCCCCACAGTCTTTCTACCCTTCCCTTGGCTTGCGGAGAGTTCGCGGGTATCTGTCTTACCCCAAGCTCCTCCATCAGCCGACCGAACTGGGTAGGTGATCGTCTGCCCTCCATCTGCTCCCAGAGAGTCTCCTTCTCCCGTGCATCCCTTTCAAAGATGCCGTGCCGATCACGGTATACCGTCTCCGGGATTCCTCTCTTGGTCACCACCTCACGCATCATCAAGAAGTAGCCGTGAGCGTCTTCCCGATCTCGGAACAAGGCGCCTGCCACCTTACCCGTAGCGTCGTCTATGGCTCCTAGAAGACACATCCTAGGCCCTCTACCCTCCAACCAATCGTGCGGGCTGCCGTCGATTTGAAGCATCGCTCCTTCGCAGGGTAAGCGTTCCCGCCGCGATCGGTGTTTGGGTGGACGCCGCTTCTTGGGGCTGGTGTATCCTGCCTTCGCAAGCATCCGCCGGACCGATCTTACACTCACCTCGATTCCTTCAACTTCAAGGAGCTTCTCGTGAAAGTGAGTGAAGTTGAAGCCCTCATACTTTGTGCTATACAACGCGACGATCAGTTCCGTCATCACCTCGGGCAATATGTTGCTTGGATCCCTATCCCTGTTGCCATGCGCAAGTCCAACAGGCCCTTCCTCCCTGAGGGCCTTCTTCAGACGTTGTACCTGTCGCACGCTGAGGCCGAGAGCCTGAGCAACCTGCTTGTTGGTTCTGCCACTGCACCGGGCCTTGTCCAACACCACCGCGCGGTGGTTCTCTTCCTTTGTCAGCCGAACAGTCTCTTCAGTCATGCCAAGAGAATATTCCTTAGCGGCTCCTGGTGACCAGCTGAGGAGTGACAGAATCGCTGGCCCCCTAAGCAGGAAGACCCTCTCTTCACAAGCAGGGGGGTGACATAATCCCTGGCCCGTTCAAGGCATGACATTTTCGCTGTCCGCTTAGGGGGTGACATAATCGCTGGCCGTCCACAGCATTTTTTACGATGCCTTGACAAACATATGTTCGATGCCTATAATTCAAGTGGTACGCGGTTCGACGCCGCGTGAAATCGCGGCGACTTCAATAGTCGGCGATTGATCCGTCCTTGAGCGTCGCACCGGGCCAGCGGTAGCTCTGCGGCTTGCGGGATTCCCTGTCGAGGCGCTTTTCATCGACCTGAACCCCGAGACCGGGACCGGGCGGCAGGCTGACGTAGCCTTCCTTGTCGACCTTGAAAGCCATCCGCGTCACGCCGGGCAGGTTGAACCCGGCGTTCTGCGGATAGAATTCGTGGATCAGCAGCAACGGAATCGAAGCCGCCACGTGCAGGCTCGCGGAAATGCCCAGAAACGTCGCGGTGCAGTGCTGGGCCAGCGGCACGTAGTACGCCTCGGCCAGCGTCGCGATCTTTTTCATCTGGCTGATGCCGCCCGTGTGGCAGCAGTCCGGCTGCAAGATGTCGA
>JBGSIV010000185.1:0-20584 GCA_041742355.1 Candidatus Zixiibacteriota bacterium | reverse complement strand
CACGACCGGCATCAGCGCCGCCGATCGCGCCAAAACCGTGCAGGTGCTGGCCGATCCGAAGGCCAGACCGGAAGACCTCGCCCGCCCGGGCCACATCTTCCCGATCCAGGCCGTCACCGGCGGTGTGCTCAAACGCGCCGGCCACACCGAAACCTCGGTCGACCTCGCTCGCATGGCCGGCCTCAACCCGGTCGGGATGTTGTGCGAAATCATGGACGACGACGGCTCCATGGCCCGCGTCCCCCGGCTGGCGCAGTTCGCCAAAGACCACGGCCTCAAATTCATCACCGTCCGCGACCTCATCGCCTACCGCCGCCGCACCGAAAAACACATCGAGCTGATCGAATCGGTCGACTTCCCGACCGAGCACGGCGAGTTCCAGCTCCACCTCTACAAGTCCTGGGTCGACGACTGCTACCATGTCGCGCTCGTCAAAGGCGAAGTCGCCGGGAAGAAGAACGTCCTCGTCCGCGTCCACTCCAGTTGCGTGACCGGCGACATCTTCGGCTCCTGCCGCTGCGACTGCGGCAGCCAGCTTCACGCCGCCATGCGCCAGGTCGAACGCGAGGGCTGCGGCGTTGTCCTCTACATGACCCAGGAGGGGAGAGGCATCGGCTTCGCCAACAAGATCCGCGCCTACAAACTCCAGGAAGAAGGCCGCGACACCGTCCAGGCCAACGAGGACCTCGGCTTCAAAGCCGACCTCCGCGAATACGGCGTCGGCGCCCAGATCCTGGTTGACCTCGGCCTCACTTCGATTCGTCTCTTGACCAATAACCCCAAGAAGGTGATCGGCCTGAAGGGTTACGGACTGGAAATCACCGAGCGCGTGCCGCTCGAGGTCGAACCGGGTCAGCATAACCAGCACTACCTCGAGACCAAACGCGACAAGATGGGACACATCCTTTCACTGCGCAGGATGGGAGCATAAGCGATGGCATACAAAACATTCGAAGGCAAACTGGAAGCGGCCGGATTCCGCTTCGGGCTCGTCGTGAGCCGATTCAACAACTTCCTGACCGACAAACTCCTCGATGGCGCCATTGACTGCCTGACCCGCCACGGCGCCGACGAAACCAAAATCAGCGTCGCCTACTGCCCCGGCGGATTCGAAGTCCCGCACGTTGCCGGGCGCATGATCAAATCAGGCCAGTTCGACGCCGTCATCTGCCTCGGCGCGGTCATCCGCGGCGACACCCCGCATTTCGAGTACATCGCTTCCGAGTCGGCCAAAGGGATCGCCAAACTCGCGATGGATTCCGGTATCCCGGTCATCTACGGCATCGTCACCGCCGACAATCTCGAGCAGGCGATCGAGCGCTCCGGCACCAAAGCCGGCAACAAGGGCTGGCATGCCGCCGAGGCCGCAATCGAGATGGTCAACCTGTACAAGGCCATCGGATAAGGTCCGGGTCTTTGTGCCCCACCATTTATGGTGGGGGTTCTTGGGTGCCCCACCGCTTGCGGTGGGAGAAGATTCTCTATATTCTCAGGTGGCCCACCTGACATCAATCTTTGTGGCCCACCATTTATGGTGGGTCCCTCAGATCCAGAGCTTTCTTTAGACCTCGTCCAACGCCGCGGTACTGTCATTCCCGGCTCCGCCCCGGCATCCGTTGCCTTCTCCTCACCGTCCGCCAGGGCTTTCCGCTAATCCCCCATAACTTTCAGCGCCAGGGCACGTAGATTGGCGTGTCGACGATCTTGACGCAATGTGGGATGAAGTGTACGATCTCGCACACTTCCCGTTCGTAAACGGACACACAGGCCTTCATTCCCGGTTTCTTGTCCGTTGTATTGTAACGCCTTACGATAAGTGGCATGCATCTTGCAATCCAGAGGTGGAGGCGGAGAGACGACCAGAGCCCCCCGCCAGATCCAATGTCATTGAGCAAACAAGGGAAGCGCGCTATGATTAGCCAATTCTTCAGGTTCACGGGCCGCGTGCTATTCAGACATCCACTTTACACGGTTATCACCGTGACCGGACTGGCAATTGGATTGGCCATCGCACAGGTAGGCCTTTCGTATGTCGTTCGTGAGTTCCGGTGGGAAGACTGCCACAAGAACCACGATCGCATTTACCGGGTGGAGCTGACCTATCGGAATATGGATACAACACTGACCAGCGCCCGGGTCATGGCTCCGCTGGGGCCGGCTATTGTCAGTGAAATGCCTGATGTCCAGCAGGCGGCCGTCTTCCGGCATTTGAGAAACGCCCATCTCACACTGGGCCAGAAGTCACATCTGGCGGGTCCCTTGCTGTTCGCCGGACCGGCGTTCTTCGAGGTCTTCACCTTTCCCCTGAAAGTGGGAAGCCCGGAGAGCTGCCTGAATACCCCTTACGCGGTTCTTATCACCGACTCCCTTGCCGAGGAGCTCTTCCCGGGAGAAAACCCGGTCGGAAAGACGATCGGATTGGTTGACAGCACGTTGTACACCATTACCGGCGTACTTGAGGATCCTCCTCTCCTGACGCAGTTGCATTGCGATCTCATCGCATCTTACTCCAGTCTTGTGGCTTCCGGGGGCTCACTTGACAGCTGGACCGCAGACTATTCGGATTTCACCTACCTGCTCCTTCGGGATGGCACCGACCGAGCGGCGCTGGCCAATCGGATTCAAGCCCTCTTCGCGAATCATGTCACCAGGGCGACAGCTTCGCATTATTCCTTCTCACTGCAGTCCCTGAAAGATGTTTACTGCAACTCCTACTATTCGGGAAACGAGGGTGAGCTCTATCCCGGCCGTGAGTATGACATGCTGATTTTCATTATCAGCGTCTGTCTCTTCATCCTTCTCCAGGCCATCGTCAATTTTGTCAGCCTGGCCACGGCGAGAGCTGCCGACCGGCACAGGGAAATCGGCGTGCGCAAAACACTCGGAGCCGACCGCAAGAGCCTGATCCTGCAGTTCCTGGGTGAGTCGATGTTGCTTACGTGCGTGGCAACCCTCTTGAGTGCGGCAATGTTGGAACTGCTGCGGACAGGGTATCATACGATAACGCCGGATCCGTATAACCTTGTGAATCTCTATACTGAGCCCGCCTCGGTGTTTCTCGTGGTGCTGCTGGCAACCGCGGTCGGCCTGCTGGCAGGATATTATCCGGCGCTTTACCTCTCGCGCTATCAGCCCACTGCGGCGCTGAGAGGCCGGGTGGTCGTCGGGAGGAGTCGCTGGACGATTCGCAAGTCTCTTCTGGTGTTTCAGTTTACGTTGGCAGTTTTCTTTGCTACGGTAACGCTCGGGCTTCAGGACCAGCTGCGTTTCCTGACCCACTACGATCTCGGTTTTGAACGCGATAACATGCTCGTGATGCAGTTTGCCGGAGAGAATGGTCCGCGAAATTGCACTGTGATGCAGCAGGAACTTCAAACGTGCCCCGAAGCGCTCAGCACAGCGCGATCGAACCGGATAATGGGGACGAGATTCCTATCCATGCTCTATTTTTCGAGTGCAAACCGCGAGGAGAACGAAATTCACGTCGCGAAGCATCTGGTGGGCGACTATGACTTTCTCTCCCACTATGGCATAACGTTGGTCAAAGGTCGTGCGTTTACGTCTGACCAGCCGGGGGATATCGACCGGGGCATACTCATCAACGAATCCTTTGCGAAGGAATTGGGATTCTCCGAACCGATCGGGTCCTTGCTGTTCACCGATTCTTCCTTCCGGGAGATTATCGGTGTCGTGAGGGACTTTCAGGGAAGCGCCCTGGATTTCTCCTACCACCCGGGCGCCACCATCTCGCTGAATCCTGACAAATGTCGGGTTCTCACTGTCAAGTTGAGGCCGGACAATATCAGTGGTTCCATCGCGGGCATTCGCAGTGTCTGGAACCGCGTGTTCCCAAATCAGCCCTTTGTGTACTCGTTTCTGGACGAGAATATCCGCACCGCTTACGGGAAACTGGACAATGAGTCTCAGTTCTTCGGAATTCTCACCATAATCTCGCTGCTCATTGCAGGCTTGGGCGTATTCGGCCTGGTTTCCTACACCGTTACGTGCAAAACGAAAGAGATAGCGATTCGCAAAGTGATGGGAGCTTCGACCTCAGTTGTCCAGAGCATGCTGACCAGGGAGTTCATGGTTCTAATTGGCCTCGCGACTGTTGTGGCCTTTCCTCTGGCGTATTGGGTGAATGCGTTGTCCCGGGAGGAGTATCCTGTCAGGGCGCCGTTTGACATCACTGTGTATGTAGCGGGTGGCCTTCTGACTGCGGTTATTGCCCTCGCGACCTGCGCGTACCATGTCATCAAGGCATCACGCGCGAATCCGGCGGACGCGTTGAGAAATGAGTAGGCCGCAGGCCCCGGGATTGCGTTGTTGTGGTCGGGTGCCCCACCGCTTGCGGTGGGAGACGATTCTTTGTATTCTTCTGTGCCCCACCATTTATGGTGGGACAGGGAAGAGGTACCGAGAGATCTGGTCGCGTCTCAACTAGTATGCGGGTCGATCAGGCCTATTGATCGCGATGGACAAACCCAATTGCCTAATCTTCCCCCAACGCAAGCAGCGGGGTACCCATGTATAAGTCGATAGATAGGTTTGATGTGTATTTGAAAGGGCTACCCTTTCTTCTTGTAATTGGTTTCTACTTATTCTCGTGTGAAGGGCCCGGTGTTTCTTCCGATCCGCTGACCTTTCCTCAAATCACCGGTACCTACCGCGCCAACTTCGGCCAAGCCCAACTCGATGAGATCGTGCTGAACCCCGACTCCACCTATCTGCACAGCTACGTCAGTCAGGAAGGCCGACAATTTGTAGACAGTGGCCGATTCAGTATCGTGGACCAGGGACGCCACCGCTACTACCTTGATATCCCTGAATTCGTGGTGTTTGCTCCTGTTGGCGACCGGTGTACCAATGAGATCTCGCGCAACGCCTCGCAAATCGATACTGTTGACTGGTTGGTTAGGATTTGGCGGTCAGGAGGACTTCAGGTGATTGACTACTGCCCCCACGGCCGTCAGGAATACGTCAAGATCCAGTAACCCGTTCGCCCCGCCCCTCGCATCGAACGAAGACTCACCCCCCCTTGACTTCTCCTCCGCCATCCTCTATCCTTCCCCCACGAACTGAACCATGAAAAACCGAGCAAACCAATAATGCCCGATCGCCCGTTCGACAACCCCTCCGACCCGCCGCGCCGGCGCGCCCGCGAACTGGTCCTGCAGGCCCTGTACTCCGCCGAATTCGGCACTGTCAACCCGCAGGAGGCACTGACCGAGCTCCTGAAGGAGCAGACGCTGCCCGACGGCCCCACCGAGTTCGCCCGCAAGCTCTTCGCCTCGACCCTCCGCCGCGCCGAATGGGCCAACGAGAAGATCTCCGGCCTGGCGGTCAACTGGAACATCAACCGCATCGCCGCGATCGACCGCGTCATCCTCCGCATGGCCCTGATCGAACTCGATGAGCACCGCGACACGCCGGTCAAAGTGATCCTCAACGAAGCGATCGAACTGGCCAAGAAATTCTCCACCGCCGAATCCTCCGGGTTCGTCAACGGCATCCTCGACTCATACGTGAAACGGTCGGAGCGCAACGGAGAATCCACCGGGAACCAGTAGCAGGCCCCGGTTCCCGATCGGCCGAAGAACCGCCGCTCCCCGCCCCTTCGGTGTGAAGGGGCCTGATCCCGCGAAAATGGACAAATCGCACTTGTGGTGCTTCACCTTAACGCAATAATCCCTTGAAAGTACTCGCCCCGGCGTTATACTGTAGGGGTGTCTCGAGGCACTCCCGTGACATGGTAAAACGAACTCCACACTGCCCTGATCGATATCGGTCTGGAGGGGAAATATGGTCAAAGTTATCTGTGCCGGTTGTCTCTTGCTGACCCTGATCCTGTTCTTCGGCTGCGACAGCGACTCGCCAACCACCGGCGATCACCGTCCAACCACCCCGCTCGCCGGCGGCGGCCGCTACGAAAACAACGACCCGTACGGCTCGGGCCCGGACACTTCGGGTTGGGAATTCCCCGATTTCGATACCGCCTACGGCTACCCGGCCCTCTACTACGCCGAGTTCGCCTGCGGCGAGCCCGGCCATTTCCTCATCGAGGACTCCGACGCCTTCGCTGACTTCTGGCTGGCTATCGACTCATGCACCGCGACCGGATGGGACTCGCTCGTCGACCCGGGTGATTCCACCATGTACGATTCGAGCGTCTACGATTCCGTCTACCCCGACGATCCCTACCATTGGTCCCCGCCGGCAATCGATTTCGACAGCTCGGCCGTCGCCGTCATCATCCTCGAAGACGACTCCGCCCTCGGCCGATCCATACAGGTCACCGGCGTGACCACCAGCGAACAGGGGACAAGCATCCGCTACACCGTGTCCGAACTCGATTCCTCCTGCGCCATGATGTTCGCCCTGTGGGTCGATGGCCCCACATCCCCGATGATCGCCGTGGTGATCCCCAAACCGATCACCCAACCCGTTTCGTGGATTCGCGCCGACACCGTGTACTCCTGCTCCTGGGGTCCCGATCCGTCCGAGCCTATGACCCTTTACTACACCGATGCTCCGTGTGACCTCGGCGCGGGGGAGACCGTCATCCGCGATTCGGCGACCTACGCCCGCTGGCTGCAAACCGCCTGGTCCTGCGACTCGGCCCGCTGGTCGTACCCCGATACCATCTACATCGACAGCGTCACCTCCGATACCATCCCAATCCCGGGCGGTGGCATGGAGAATCCCTGGTATGCGTTTGGTCCTCCCGTTGATTTCTCCACCCATGCCGTCGTCATCCTTCGCGCCGGCGCCCAGCACAACTGGGGCGGGGGAGTCTGGCTCGACTGGATCGAATCCGGCGCCACCGGCACAACCATCGACTACACCGTCATGGTCCCGACCGCCGACTGCCCGCCAGTCGATGACGCTGCCGGCCTCAACCCCACCGTCGCGATCCGCCTGCCCCTCCCTTTGATCAATCCGATAACCTGGCGACGCAGCGAAAGCAGCATCAACTGCGATTGGGGTCCCGATACCGTTCGGGTCTGGCCTGAAGACTGATCCCATCGCCGCGACCAATACTCGGATCTCACGGCGGGAGCCTGGACTCCCGCCGTTTCTTTGTTCCGGTCCGTTGCCCCCCGCCACTTTCCGCGCTATTCAGGCTTTACACGGCTCAAAAATCCCTTATATTCAAGCGTTTTGACTGGCAAGGACTTAGTCCGCCGGGATCCTCCCGGCCTATAATAGATATGAGCAACACCGAAATCCTCCATCCCCGCCGGTTCGACCGGACCAACGCTGTCATCGCCGCAGCCGTCTGGCTGTTCACACTGACACTCTACGCCATCACCACCGCCCCGACCCTGTCATTCTGGGACTGCGGTGAATTTATTGCCGTCTCAAGTATCCTCGGCGTCCCCCATCCACCGGGATCGCCCCTCTACGTGCTGCTCGGACGGCTGTTCTCCCTGCTGCCCATCGTTTCCGATCCGGCCATGCGGGTCAACCTCCTCTCCGGCGTCTCATCCGCCTTCGCCGCCATGTTCGGCTATCTGGTTGTCGTCCGCCTGTTGCGCTCGTGGTTCACCGAAACCGACTGGACCAGCCGCCTGATCGTCTACGGCGGAAGCATCTCGGGAGCCCTGTTCGGCGCCTTCAACCTCGTTAACTGGAACAACTCCGTCGAGGCCGAGGTCTACGGCCTCACCATGGTCATCATGCTCGCCGTATTCTGGCTCGGCCTCGTCTACCGCGACCACCAGGGCACGCCGAAAGGCGACCGCCTCATGTTCCTTGCCGTGTTCCTCGCCGTTCTTGGCGTCGGCGTCCACATGATGGCCTTCATCGCCCTGCCGATCGTGGCCCTCCTCTTCATGCTCAAGAAGGACAGCCCGACTTGGGTCTGGTACGCCGTCGGCCTCTTCTTCGTCACCGAACTGTACCTGATCTTCGCCCTTTCCTCACGGCCCGGCGAGATCCCCTTCTATATCCCGGTGACTATCGCGGCCGCCTTCTTCTTCCTGTACGTCTTCTCCTTCGAGGACATCCCGAGGATCCATCTCTGGGTCGGTCTGGGCTTTCTTATCGCGATGCTCCCGCTCTACGGCGTCCTGCTGCAGCGCGTGACATCCATCGGCGGTGCTGCCGGCATGCTCAACGCTGGCGGCCTCCTCGCTTTTTCGGGGCTCATCATCGCCGCCGTCTACCTGGTCAAAATCTTCTTCGATCACCGCCACACCGAAAACGCCGCCCGCACCTGGCTCGCACCGGCTGGATTCATCACCGCCGCCGTCATCATGTTCGGCCTGCTCCACATCTTCAAAGGCTACAAGCCGTTCTTGCTCGTCTCGGCCATCGCCGCGATCCTGCTCGCCTGGCTCATCCGCCGCTACATCCGGTGGGATATCCTCATCGCCATCCTGGCCGTCTCGCTGATCATCGTCGAGGTCAAGCCCTTCCTCTTTGCCGTTGCGCTGGCCGCGGTGGTTCTCACGATGCTTGGCCTCGCGCGCGTGTTGCCCGAATGGAAAGCGGCCCTCCTCATCCTCGCGGTCGCCGTGGCCGGCTTCTCGATCAACGTCTTCATCCCCGTCCGGGCCAGTCAGGAACCGGCCATCAACGAGAACAATCCCCAGACCATCAGCGCCACCATCGACTTCCTCGATCGCAAGCAGTACGGCCAGGTCTCCATGGTCGAGCGCATGTTCGTCCGCCGCGGATCCTGGGAAAACCAGTTCGGCGGCTACCAGCGCATGGGCTTCTGGCGCTTCTTCCACGAGCAGTACGGCGCCCGAGGCCCCGCCTCCGTCTTCTTCGTGCTCGCCGGACTCTTCGGCGCGTGGGAAGTGCTTCGCCGACGACCGCGGGCCGGCCTGATCCTGGTCCTCCTCTTACTGCTAACCTCCATCGGCCTCGTACTCTACATGAACTTCGCCGACGGCACCCGGCAGCACCCGACCACCGGCCAGGACTACCTCGAAGTCCGCGACCGCGACTACTTCTGGACCTCTGCGTTTGTGCTCTTCGGCCTGTCCATCGGCATCGGCCTGGCCTTCCTTGTCGGTGCCCTCCGCGACAGCCTGCGCGACCGACCCGCCATACGCATGCCGATTGTCGCCGCTTCGATGCTCCTCTTTGCCACCCCAATCGTCGCGATCACGGGCAATTACCACCTAACCGACCGCGCCGGCAACTACATCCCCTACGACTACGGCATGAACCTGCTCAACTCCGCCGAACCCAACAGCATCATCTTCACCTACGGCGACAACGACACCTTCCCGCTCTGGTGCCTCCACCAGACCTACGGCAACCGCACCGATGCTCTCGTGGTCAACCTCTCTCTGGCCAATACCAACTGGTACGTCAGGCAGCTCCGCAGCACCATGGGTCTGGAGTTGCCCTGGACCGACGCGGAGATCGATCAGCTTCGGCCCCACCGCACCTCCGACGGCACCGTGTACCGGCTGCAGGACATGGTCATCGATGCCCTGATCGACCGCTACTACGGGGAACGCCCCATCTACTTCTCCGTGACCGTCGGCTCCGGCGTGCGGCGCTACCGAGGCCAGCCGATCGACTCCCGCCTGACCATGACCGGCATGCTCTTCCGCGTCGGCGAACCGCACGGCCGGCTCAACGTCGACGTCGAGACGTCCCTCGACTTCTTCCAGAACCAGTTCCTTGCCCGCGGCGTCGCCGATCCCGACGTCTACAAGGACGAGGCCACCGAGCGCCTCACCCGCAACTACGGGAACAGCTTCCTCATGGTGGCCGACACCCTGCGCAAAGCGGGTGACGTCGCCACATCCGAGAAGCTGGTGGCCGGGGCATGGAAATTGATCCCGTATGCCGGCGACCTGCCGGAGTATCTCGCCAGCGTCTACGAACAGCAGGGGAGAGTCGACGACCTGCAGCGGCTGGTCGATACCTGCGCGTACGGCGACCTCAACTGGATGCGCACCCTGCTCGGACTCGCCCAGGTGAGACAGGGAGACACCGCCTCCGGACGGTCGACCCTCGAGGAAATCATCCGCTCAACCCACGACTACCGCCGGGCGCTCGATGAACTCATGCGCATGGACTACGGCACCCGGGATGTCAACGGCATGAAACGGTCCCTCCAGTTGTGGCTGGAATTCAACCCGAACGACCAGCAGATAAAGAGCGCCCTCCGCGAACTCGAAGCGGGCATCAACTTCGACGATCTCACCAGGGAAACCCGCCGGTGAACATTCTCGCCCTCAACTGGAACGATCTGACCAACCCCTACGCCGGCGGCGCGGAGGTCCACCTCGAAGAACTCCTTCGGCGACTGGTCTCCTACGGTCACTCGGTCACCTTGTTCTGCTCCGGCTACCCGCACTGCAAACCCGAGGAGACCATCGAGGGTATCCGCATCATCCGCCGCGGCAACCGCTACAATTTCAACCTGATCGCCCCGGGTCACCTCAAACGCCTCGCCCGCGAGAACCGCTTCGACCTGCTCATCGAAGACATCAACAAGATCCCGTTTTACACGCCGCTGTACCTGAACCTCAGGACACTCGTGGTCATCCCGCACCTCTTCGCCACCACCGTCTTCCACGAGATCAATCCCGTCCTGGCCAGCTACATCTTTCTGGCCGAACGCCCTGTCGTCTATGTCTACAAGGGGAGACCCTTCAACGTCATCTCCGAATCGACCGCCGATGACCTCGTCGCCCGCGGCGTTCCGCGCAAAGACATCTCGGTCATCCACTGCGGCATCGACCGAAAAACCTACGCCCATGACCCCTCGGTCAAAAAGTACGACCGCCCGACCGTGCTCTACCTTGGCCGCATCAAGAAGTACAAATCGGTACAGCACCTCATCTCGGCGATGCGCACGGTGAAGGACAAAATCCCCGATGCCCGCCTTATGATCGTCGGCAGCGGCGATTACCTTGAGCCGCTCAAAGCGCAGGCCGCCAAACTCGGCCTGACCGATGATATCGAATTCCCCGGTTTCGTCCCGGTGGCCGACAAAGTCGATCGCATGCGCCGCGCCCATGTCGCCGTGCTGCCGTCGCTCAAAGAGGGGTGGGGACTGACCAACATCGAGGCCAACTCGGTCGGCACCACTGTCGTTGCCGCCGACTCGCCCGGCCTGCGCGATTCGGTCCGCGACGGCCGCACCGGGTTCCTGTACCCGTATGGCGACACCAGCGCCTTGGCCGACCGCCTCGTCCGGATCCTGACCGATGAACCGCTGCGCCGCCGTCTCGAACAGGGAGCCCTCGAATGGGCCGCCACCTTCAGCTGGGACAATGCCGGTCGCGAGTTCGATGCCTTGATCTGCAACCTCGTGGGGAAGAAGCCATGACGCTGCAAGCGAAGAAGATGCTCTACATCGTGATCGGGATCCTCGTCTCGGGTGTCCTCCTCTGGCTGCTCTTCAACCGCATCGACTTCACCGACCTCGCCTCCGCACTCCGAGGCGCCAATTACTGGTGGCTGCTGCCCAACGTCGCCTTTATCGTGCTGACCATGTACCAGCGCGCCTGGCGCTGGCGGGCCATGGTCGAGCCAATCAAGATCGTCCCGTTCAACAACCTGCTCGCCGCCACCTGCATCGGCTTCATGGCGAACAACGTCCTTCCGCTGCGCCTCGGCGAATTCGTCCGCGCCTACTCCCTGTCGGCCCAGGACCGGGCCATCACCAAATCAGCCTCCCTCGCCACAATCTTCGTCGAACGCATGGTCTTCGACCTTGTGGCCCTCCTGCTCATTTTCGGCGGCGTGCTCTACTTCTCGCCCATCCCGATGACGTCCACCATGGAGCGGGGCCTGTACCTCGCTATCGGCATCGCTATTGCCGGAATCGTCTTCATGGTAGTCGTAGCCGCCCGGCCATCACAGGCCGGCTACATGCTCACCCACTACCTCTTCTTTCTGCCGTTGACCGTCCGTGACAAGATGGCCGCCATCATCCTGAAATTCTCCCGGGGACTCGAGTTCCTCACCAGCATCCGGAACGTCGTCTCCGTCGGCGTGCAGACCCTCCTCATCTGGCTGCTCATGGGCCTCTCCAACATCTTCATCTTCGCCGCGTTCGGCCTGGACCTGCCGCTCGACGCCGCTTATGTCCTCCTGGTCGTCGTGTCCATCTCGATTCTCGTGCCGTCCACCCCCGGCTTCGTCGGCGTCTACCACGCCGGCGCCGTCTGGTCGCTCATGCAGTACGGCGTCGCCAAGGCCGACGCCCTCTCGTGCGCCCTCGTGCTCCACGCCGCCCAGTATATCGTCGTGACCCTTATGGGGTTCTATTTCCTCAAAAAAGAACACCTGTCGCTGCGGAAGCTCGAGCTTGAGGCCGCCTCCTCCGAGGTCGGCCCGATGCCCCCGCAGCCCGCGTCGTAACGACAGGCGTTCACCATGACCGACCCACTCTTCCGCCGCGCCCTCACCATCATCCTCATCGCTTCGATCGTCCTGCGCTTGGGCTACCTGCTCTTCGGCGACCTCCTCCCGGTCATGTGGGACGCCCGGCGCTACGCCGCCGCCGGCATCGGCCTGATTTCACTGGTCGAATCACCCGAGCCCGCCGCCGACGAACGCGAAGACCGCTACCGCTTCAAGGATTACTACGAGAAGTACATCCAGGGGGAACAGATCGAGTGGCTCTCCTACACCCCCCACACCCTCACCGAAGCGCGCGAGGAGATCTTCTTCAGCGGCCCCCTGTACCCGTTCGTCCTGGCCATTATCTTCTTCCTCTCACCCGTCGCCGACTTCACCGTTGCCCGCCTCTTCGGCATCGGCTTCGATGTCGCCGCCAATCTCCTGCTCATGTTGATCGGCCTGCGCCTCGTCGGACGAAAAGGCGCCCTCGTCGCGGGCGCCATCTACGCTCTCTACTTTCCGTTCATCCTCACCTCGACCCTCCTGCTGTTGGAGACTTCCACCAGCCTGCTGATTTTGCTGGCAATTTACCTGTTGATGCGCGGCTCCGAAACCGGCCATACCCGGCCCCTCCTTCTCGCGGGCCTCGTAACCGGCGCCCTCGTGTTGAACAAACCGACCGCCATGCTCCTCGGCCTCCCGCTGCTGCTCGGATTCTACCTGTACACCCGCGGATCCTCCGATCTCCGCACGTTCGGACGCATGGCCCTGATCTACGCCACCCCGGCCGCCGTCATCTTCGTCCTCTGGCTTTCCGTCGCTTCCGCCCACTTCGGCCAGCTCACCCTGCGCGACCCGAAATACGCCGAGGCCAACCTCCTGCAGTCCTCCTCGGTGCTCTATGAGGGGTATGATCTCGATAAGGTAGAGGAGGGGTTCTGGGAACGCTCCGTTTCGGCCGAAATCTCCGGCGACCCGGACGGCTACATCGGCCTCATGGTCAAAAAACTCGACCGCCTCTGGCGGCGACCCTACAACGATTTCCAGCGCTCCTTCATAATCCCCTGGACGGTCGGCGAAATCCTCCACCTCGCCCTGATCGTCGCCGGCCTCGTCGGATTGCTCCTGTTGCTCCGCACCAACCGGACCCTCGCCGCCTGGCCGCTCCTGATTGTTGGCTACTACACCGCCCTCCACCTAATCTTCCACGCCATCTCTCGCTACAGCTTCCAGGCGATACCCATGATGATGTTGACCGCCGGCTGGTTTCTATCCATCGCCCACGACACCCTGAAATCAAGGACACACCCCGCGGCCAGGGAATTCGCGCTCGGTCTCGCTCTCCTTCTCGGGGGCTGGCTGCTGGAACCCCAATGGCTCAACGCCCTCCTCGGAACCGGCCTCAGCGAGATCATCGTCGGCGCAGCGCTCCTGATCCGAATTGCCCTTATCGCTTCCGGCCTCATTCTGCTCTTCCGGCCGATCGCCGGACACCTCCGCCTCAACCGGTATGTCATCCCGGCCATTGCCACAGCCATCCTCGCGGCCGTCATGACCTCCAACTCCTTCGCCCGCGACCAATGGGCCGAGTTCTCCTGCCGACTCGACTCCGACCAGATGAAAGCCGGCACCCGCATCTACATCTCGCACCTCGAGCCGATCCTCCCCGATGATCAGCTGGTCATCGCCGTCGACCTCAACTCGGGCGCCGGCCGCCGCAACGCCTTCACCCTCGAGGTTCACGACAAGTCCTTCGAATTCGTCGGCGGCCAGCCCCCCCTGTCAAACCTGTTCTACCCCAAACCGGTCTACCGCCACTACGGACGGCTCATCCCGCTCGGCATCGAGGAATTCCGCCAGTACGCCCTCCTGCCCCTCCCGGACTCGGTCCTCCGCGACATCCTCGCCGAACACGGCTCCATCGATATCAGCGTCGCCATCAACCGTCAGGTCCCCGAACCGAATAACTACATCACCCTCTGGGGACGATTCTCCGCCTCCGGCGAACACTTCATCCCCGCCTGGCGAAATACCGCCATCGAGCGCTTCGTCCACCAAGGCGACCCGCGCATCCCGCTCCCGGTGAATTATTTGTCCGATTCCGCGATTTCATATTATATTCCGCGAACCAGCGACCAAATCCCGCGGCTGTGAGGATCTCTCGCCGGCCGCGGGAAAACAGACCGGACGGTACAACATCTTCCTGATGCAGCTTAAGCCCGATGGTCAGGTGCTGGTATACTGATGCGTAAGAGGAATTGCTCATGAACATAGGTGTCATCGGCTGCGGTTACTGGGGCCCCAACCTCATCCGCAACTTCGCTTCGATGCCGGATGTCTGCGTGACCGCCGTCGCTGACCTCCGCCGCGACCGGCTCACCACCATCGCCCGCCCGTTTCCCACGATCAAAACCCTGTCGACCGATGCCCGCGACATCATCACCTCGCCCGATGTCGACGCCGTCGTGATCGCCACCCCCGTCTCGACTCACTTCTCGCTCGGCATGGATGTCCTCGAGCACGGCAAACACCTCTTCCTCGAAAAGCCGTTCACCGCCACCGTCGAGCAGGCCGAACGCCTCATCGAAGCCGCCGAAAAGCGCAACCTCCGCGTCATGGTCGACCACACCTTTCTCTACACCGGTGCGGTCCAGGCCATCAAGCGCCTCGTCGACAGGGGCGACCTCGGCGACCTGTACTACTTCGACTCCGTCCGCGTCAACCTCGGCCTCTTCCAGCACGATGTCAACGTGATCTGGGATCTCGCCGCGCACGATGTCTCCATCATGGATTACCTCCTGGACCGCACCCCCAAAGCGATCGCCGCCACCGGCGTCGCCCACTTCGAGAGCGACATCGAAAACATCGCCTACGTCACCGCCTTCTACGACAATAACCTCCTCGGCCACATCCATGTCAACTGGCTCGCCCCCGTCAAAGTCCGCAAGACCCTGCTCTCCGGCTCGAAGAAGATGGTCATCTACGACGATATGGAACCATCCGAGAAAATCAAAGTCTACGACCGGGGCATGGATGTTGTCCGCGACAAAGACCACATCTACAACATCCTCGTCGAATACCGCACCGGTGATATGCTCGCCCCCAAGATCGACCTGACCGAAGCCCTCAAGAAAGTGGCGGGCGAGTTCGTGAAGTCGATCAACGAAAACCGCGCCCCGATGACCGATGGTCACGCCGGCCTCCGCGTCGTGCGCATCCTCGAGGCCGCCAACCGGTCGATCAAGGCCAACGGCAAGTGTATTGAGTTGAGCTGACATATGAACGAGAAGAAGTTCTTCGTCCACGATAAGGCCCTCTGCGCCTCCGAGAACATCGGCGCCAACACCCGCATCTGGGCCTTCACTAACGTCCAGAAGAATGTCACCATCGGGGCCGATTGCAACATCTGCGACCACTGCTTCATCGAAAACAACGTCGTCGTCGGCGACCGCGTCACCATTAAAAACGGCGTCGCCCTCTGGGACGGCGTCACTATCGAAGACGACGTCTTCATCGGCCCCTGCGCCGTCTTCACCAACGACATCCACCCCCGCAGCAAGGTCTACCACGATCAGGTCGACCGCATCCTGGTGAAACGCGGCGCGACGATCGGCGCCAACGCTGTGATAGTAGCCGGCCACGATATCGGCCAGTGCGCCTTCGTTGGCGCCGGCGCGGTGGTGACTAAAGAGGTCCCCGACTTCACCATGTGGTATGGCAACCCGGCCCGCATGGTTGGCTATGTGTGCAAGTGCGCCCGACGGCTCGACATCGACCCGGGATCGATCTCCCCCGCGAAAGCCCACGGCCTCACCGCCCACATCGAGTGCGAGTGCGGTTTGGTGTACCGCCTCGATGGCGACCGCCTCGTCTGCGAATCCTGACAGGGGAGAGGATAGGGAGGAAACGGCGGGAACGGCGCTGACCGGTGATACGATGACCGAATATTGGGTCGCCCACAGCTTGCTGTGGGATCGCTGAGATGAACAGGGTGAGATGAACAGGTAACCCGCAGCTCTGCTGCGGGCAGCTCGATACAAATGCTCTTCTTGCAGACCGGGTCGCCCACAGCTTGCCGTGGGATAGGTGACAAGAACAACGGAGCCAGGAGTCCCCAGACTCCTGCCACCGTCACCCAACCAGCCCGCTGGCTGTGAGCCGACTCGACGTCACCCAACCAGCCCGCTGGCTGTGTGCGGAGTCGAAGGGTGACGGACCGGTAGGTCAAGCACGGCTCTGCGTGCTTGACAGAGAGAAAAAATAGGTATGACTGTGGTGTCAGGCGACCCCGCCTGACACCTCCGTATCCTCCGCGCGTAACCAGAAATGAGTGCGGAAAGCACGACATGAATGCTCTTTTTGTAGGTCAGGACCCTCGCGGTCATGACATTGACGCGACGCGAACGCTCAGGACCTGTCATTGCGAGGAGCTTTAGCGACGAAGCAATCTCTCACAAACCACAACCATGACCACCTCACCCAAAACCCTCACCGCCGTTCTCACCTTCAACGAAGGGGAGAAGCTCCGCGTCCTCCTCGACCGCTTCCCCAAAGACCGCCTGTACGACCTGCTCTTTGTCGACGATGGCTCCACCGATGGCTCCGGCGACTACCTCGTCAAATGCGGGTATACCGTGATCCGCCACGGCGACAACCGGGGCGTCGGCGCCGGCATCCGCACTGCCGTGAAATATGCCCGCGAGCACGGCCACGAAATCCTCGTCATCATGGCCGGCAACGGCAAGATGCTCCCCGAAGAAATCCCCCGCCTCCTCGATCCCATCCTCAAGGATCAGGCCGACTACGTCCAGGGCTCCCGCTACCTCACCGGCGGCGACAGCCCCAACCTCCCCATGGGCCGCCACTACGGCATCAAGGCCTTCACCCTGATCGCCTCGATCCTCCTCGGCAAACGCCACACCGACATCACCTGCGGCTTCCGCGCCTACCGCCTCGCGATCGTGAATGACCCCGAGATCAACATCGATCAGAACTGGCTCGGCCGCTACGAGATGGAGTACTACCTCCACTGGAAAGCCGTCAAACGCGGCTGGCGCGTGACTGAAGCTCCCGTCTCGATGGTCTACCCCGAGTCCGGCCGCGACTATTCGAAAATCCGCCCCTTCACCGGCTGGTGGTCGATGATCCGCCCCTGGGTCTTCCTGACCCTCCGGCTGAAACGGTAGGTCGAACACGGCTCTGCGTGTTTGACTGAGAAGGAGTAGAGAAGAAGTAGGGCACGACCCTTCAGCGGTCGTGCCATCTCTCTTGTCGGTGAATAGGAGTAGGTGAGTAGAAGTAGGGCACGACCCTTTAGCGGTCGTGCCATGTGTTTTGACGGGACATACGAATTTTGTAGGGCAGGAGTCCCTCAGACTCCTGCCATTGACCTAATCAACCGGTACCACAGGCGGGTCGCCGACAGCTTGCTGTGGGATCGGTGGAAGGATTGAGTACCAGGTCGCCGACAGCTTGCTGTGGGATCGGTATCGTGTGAACCGGTCCGACGTAGGGCACGACCCTTCAGCGGTCGTGCCTCTCAAAGAGGTCACCGGTAACCCGCAGCTCTGCTGCGGGCAGACCGAAATACCATACCCGATTGAAGAGGTAACCCGCAGCTCTGCTGCGGGCAACTCGATACGAATACTCCCTCTGTAGGTCAGGCTGCTTGCAGCCTGACAGTGACTCAACGCTGACGCCGGGAACAGAACCGCCACCCAAATCCATACCGACCCCTATACCAAAACCGACACCCAGACCCAAACCGACACCCGGACCTGAACCGACGTATGGAAACTGTCATCCCGGGCTTGACCCGGGATCCAGTCCTCTCTGATCGTGGTGTCAGGTGTCCCCACCTGACACCTCCTCATCATCCGTAGGTCGGGTTCCGAGGGAGCGAAGCTCCCGAGAAACCCGACGCAACTGTGCCCGGCACATGTCCACATGTGCCGGGACCGACCCGTGCCCAATGCGTGCGTTTATGACCGTGCTGCCAGGTGTCCCCGCCTGACACCTCCTCATCTCTTCTGTGCCACGGACAGACTTGTTTGTCCGTGTGGTCTCAGGCGACCCCGCCTGACACACTCGTCAACCTCCCCTTATCTCCCCCCGGGCCTACCTCTTTTCTCCCGTATTCCCTCCATCACCATTATCCCTCACCACTTAACATTCCCTCTCCCGACAAAATCAACCCCAAACCGATGGAGATTGAGGGTCGGTCCGCACTAGTAGAAACACTTACGTAGGAGGACCGCATGACCCCCGACGAACGCACCGCCCAAAACCGCCTCAACGCCCAACACTCCACCGGCCCCCGCACCGCCGAGGGGAAAGCCCGAAGCCGCATGAACGCCCTCAAACACGGCCTCCTGGCCAAATCGATCATCCTTGAGGGCAAAGAGCACGATGAATCCCCCGAGGAGTTCGACTCCCTCCTGCACGACCTCATCAGCGAGCTCTGCCCCGTCGGCACCCTCGAGGACATGCAGGTCGAACGCATCGCTTCCTGCTACTGGCGGCTCAAGCGGGTGCTTCGGGCCGAGGCGTTGGCCATCCACGCACGCTACCAGCCCCAGCAGCCCGACCAGAAGGCCGAGGAGGACCGCTTCTGGAGATTCATCGAAGGTGTCCGCAAACGCAAGCAGGCCGAGCGCCAACGCGCCGAACGAGGCGAATCCCCCGTCCCGGCTGACCCCATCCTCCACGCCGATTCTGCCCTCAGGACCGATTCCGCCCTCAAGACCGATTCTGCCCTCCCGGCCGAGCCCGGTCGCCCTGCTCCCGCCCCCGTCCCCGAATTGCCTCAGTCAACTCGGCAGGAGTACGCCCTGCCCACCGCGGATATCTTCCTGCCCCTCCTGCGTTACGAGACCACCATCGACCGCCAGCTCCAGCGCGCCCTTGATTGCTTCGAGCGCCTCCAGGCCCGCCGCTTCCGGGCCTTCGATACCTATGTCCGCACCCGCACCCGTGAACGTAACCGTGAGGCCGCCCGAGAACAGGCCCAGGCCGATGCACTGGTCAACCTCCTCCGCAGCAGTTCCTCTGGCAGCGAACCGTATTCCGATTGTCGTAGGTCGGGGTCCGAGGCGCGAAGCGCCGAGAAACCCGACTTGGAAATTGACGGGCCGTGTCCCCAGGCGCGTCGCACCGAGAAACCCGACTTGGAAATCAATCGGCCGTGTCCCTTGGAGCATCGCGCCGAGAAACCCGACCCGGAACGAAAACCTGAACCTGATGAAACGAACCCAACCCGTAGGTCAGGCTCCTTGGAGCCTGACACGGATACGCACGACGACCGGAAGGACCTGCACGAGGACCGGAAGTACGGCCACGAACAAACACCCGGTGAAAACGCGCCCACGACCCCAATTCCCCCTCCTGTCACCCCGGGCTTGGCCCGGGGCCCAGTCAAGCCTGACCCTTCCGTATGCTAGGAGGATACGCACGAGGACAGAAAGACCGGCCACGAACAAACCCCCGGTGAAAACGCGCCCACGAACCCAGTTCCCCCTCCTGTCACCCCGGGCTTGGCCCGGGGCCCAGTCAAGCCTGATTCTACCGTATGCCGTGAGTTACCAAACGAACCCAATTCATAGGTTAGATGTAGGTCAGGCCGCTTGCGGCCTGACAGCCGGACAAACACGGAAACAGGCAAATTGCACAAACGAACCCAATTTCCGGTGCCCCCTCCGGTGGCCCGCCATTCATGGTGGGTTCCTCTCAGAAAGAAAGACAGGGGAGAGCTATGAACGCAGAGGCGAAACTGCGCCGACGAACCCAACGAGGCTTGGGCGTAGGTCGAATTCCGAGGGGTCGAAGACCCCGAGAAACCCGACTGGGAGACAAGCAATAAACGAGCGACTACTGCGCAAACGAACCCAACGAGGCGATGCGTCACGCCGCGACCGACATCCCCGGCGCCAGCATGAAACGACTCTTCGACCACATTGGACGGCCTTACGATCGCCTGATATGGCCCCCCGCCCGCGTCGGCGGTGCCCCTGTGCCCGCACAGGATGTCCGTCGATTGCGCATATTGTCCCCCGCCCGCGTAGGGGGTGGCCTTGCGTCCGCATAGAACGGTCAGCCCTGTCTGCGCGTAGGGGGTGGCCTTGCGTCACCCCCGAGCGGTCGCGAACAAACCCTGCTCTTGGAAGTAGGTCAGGCTCCTTGAACAGGTAACCCACAGCTCTGCTGTGGGCAGCCCGATACGAGTGCTCTTCTTGCTAGGAAGTAGGTCAGAAGTAGGTCAGGC
>JBGSIV010000184.1:0-2403 GCA_041742355.1 Candidatus Zixiibacteriota bacterium | reverse complement strand
GAGGGCCGAATCGCCCGTGACGGCTTCCTCCTGGGCGCCGACGGCGGTTGCAATGAGAACCATCAGTAGCAGAGTCAAGAGCCATTTATGCTTCATACACACCTCCTGTAGGAGCGTCTCTTGATGGATTAGCCGGTTATGCCGAGCCACTGGTCGAAGAGGAAGGTCACCCGTCCCACCAGCAGCGATATACGTCCCATTACAGTATAGCCAAACGAGGCGCCGAAAGTAAGCATGAGGACCCAGATGCCCAGCCGTGAGGCGGTACCGAAGACGCCTTTATGTTCCTTGCTAAAGAAGAAATAAATCAGTCCGCAGAATACCCCGATGAAAATGACCCAGTTGGAGACCATGAGGACGAACTGGCCGGTGGCGTTGAGCGACAGGTTGCTGAAGAAGTGGCCGAAGCCCTGCCAGTCGACGAGGAGGGGTACGAACGTCGACGATACCTGCTCGATAAAGTCGGAGCGCAGGTAGCGGATGAAGTTGAAGCCGGCGGTGGTGCCGACGATGAAGGCGAGCGGCCAGCGGGAGATCCAGCCGGCTTTCGACGAGAGGCGCATGAGCAGGAGGATGCCCAGGACGACCGGGATGAAGTAGAACGGGTTGTAGGCGTCGGGGTCGTACGGGACCTTGAACCAATTGGAGAGCCCCTCCGAGAGGCGCGGGACGAGGTTTCCGACGATAGTCGACCAGAAGCCCATGGTCATCCAGAAGGCGGCCGAGACGCCGACGAAGAGGTGTTCGGCAAATTTGTAGAAGGGGTTGTCGGCGTAGAGGAACGAGAATATGGCCAGGGTCAGGAAGGCGGCGATAGTGATAAGGAAGGCCTGCCAGAGCTGGGAGCCCTCGCCGGGCAGGGTCATCGCCTTGAAGGCCCAGCTGATGATAAAGAGGGCGACCACGACGGCCAGGACGATGATGGCTTTGCGGCTCATACCGATCCCTTCCGTTCCCGGCGGCGCGCCACGAAGTAGCTGAAGTTGCCGATGATGATGAAGGTGATGATGACAATGTGGGCCAGAGTCTGCGGGCCCATCATCTTGAGGCCGGGGGTGGGGCGATCAATGACCTCGACGTGGTGTTTTCTGAGTTCGGATTCGTATTCAGCCGCACCCTTGATGCCGCCGAGGATGCCGACCAGTTGCTTCGGGAAGTACGGGTACATCTCGGGAGCGACGACGGCGGCGACGCCGCCGGCGATGGGAACGTGGCCGGGGTCGCCGATGAAGAGGATCCATTCCTTGAGGCCCGGCTTGCCGCCGCCTATGGAGATAGCGATGGCGGCGTCCTTCACCGACTGCACGCCGTGGAGGACGGGGATGCGGTCGTAGGCGACGTTGTTCACGTCGGTGGGGAACATCTTTTTCAGGTCGGTGATAATCACGTTGAGCACGCCTTCGGCGCCGGCTTTGTAGCCGAGGTTGGCGTAGTCGATGCCGTACTGCTTGTCGGGGAATTCTCGGTCGACGACGTTGGTCAAGGTCTGGGTCAGCAGGGCCTGGCCGGTGGCCCACAGGGACATGAAGATCACGCGGTGGTTCTTGAGCATGGCGTGGCGCGTGATGGCGTCGGCCATGGGCTGCACCTCGGGGGCCATGGCGGGGTCGAAGTCAAAGGACATGAGGACGAGGGATCCGGTCGGGAGGTTGTCGATGCGGTCGTAGACGCTCTTGACGACCGGGGTGGCCTGCTCCTCGAAGGTGATCGGGAAGAGCAGGGGCGCGGCGACCGCGAGGAAGATAAAGACGAAGATGACCTGGCGCTTGACTTCTTTGCCGCGCAGGGCGCGCACGAACAGCCAGAGGAGGCCGCCGCCGATAAGGAGGAGCGATATCGCGCGGCCGATGTCGGCGAGGGCAATCAGGGGGATGGAAAGCCAGGGTACAGTCATCAGCGATCCTCCCCGAGGTAGGTGCGTTCAATGCCGAGGATGATGCGCAGGGACATGGCGACGACGCCGAGGCCGATGCCGATCATGATGGCGCGCTGGCCGGCGAGGTTGGGGGAGTTCATAATCCACATGGCGAGGTTGGGGATCTCGAGGACCGAGAACGACTCGGGGATCCAGGCGGTGGCATACGCGCCGAGGGGGGTGCGGCCGACCAGGATGATGGTGGCGGCGACGAGCAGGATGGTCGCCTCGCGGTTCTTGGCGCGGAAGGCGCGGTACGACGCCGAGGCGACGAAGAAAGCGAGGAGCGAGTACATGGTCGCGCCGAGGGGCACCAGGATGAAATCGACTATCGCCTGAAAGAGGGCGCCGGGGGCGGTCGGGGGGGCGGCGATGCCGCCGGGGTTGCCGAGCTTGAACAGGCCGATGACCAGGGTAGCGATGAAGCCGGTCAGGGTGACGACGGAGAAGCCCCAGTCGTCCGATTTGCGAAAGAGCTTGGTCAGGTG
>JBGSIV010000183.1:0-6885 GCA_041742355.1 Candidatus Zixiibacteriota bacterium | reverse complement strand
GCCCGAGCCGGATGACTCGGCCGGCGCGATGGACCGCCCGATCCGGGTGGCGATCGTGGGACGGCCGAATGTCGGCAAATCATCGTTCATCAACAAGCTGATCGGCTTTGATCGAAACATCGTGACCCCCATGGCGGGCACTACCCGCGACTCGGTCGACACGCCCTTCGAGCACGAGGGACGGCAGTACATCCTGGTCGACACCGCCGGGCTGCGCAAAAAATTCAAAGTAACCGAGAACCTCGAGTTCTATACGACCCTGCGCACGGGGCGCGCGGTCGACGCTTCGGATGTGGCGGTCATCCTGATCGACGCCGTCGACGGCGTCACGGCCCAGGACCAGCACATCCTGACCGATGTCATCGAGAGCCGCCGGGCGGCCTTGCTCGCGATCAACAAGTGGGATTTGATCGAGAAGGAGACCGGGACCGCGGAGGCTTACGCTAAAGCGATCAACGAGGCGTTGGCCCACTACTCGTACCTGCCGATGGTGTTCATCTCGGCGCTGACCGGCCAGCGGGTCACCAAAGTGCTGTCGCTGGTGGATCAGGTGCACGCGGAGAATAACCGGGAAATCCCGACGGCCGAACTCAACGACTGGCTGCAGCAGGCGGTGGGGCGGAAACACCCCCCGGCCCGCAAAGGGAAACACATCAAGCTGAACTACATCACGCAGCTCAGTGTCGCTCCGCCGACCTTTGTGGCATTCTCGAACTATCCGCAGTTGATCGACAAGTCCTACGTCAGCTACCTGAACAACCAGCTTCGGGACCGCTTCGGATTCTCCGGCGTGTCGATTCGTCTGAAGTTCCGCAAGAAGTAGGGGAGCGTCACCCACCGCCGCTCACGTCAGCGGGCCGTCCGGGTGACAACGGGCGAAAGCTCTGGGGCAGACCTTCTGCTGACCGACAGCATGCCCGGTAACTCCGTCAGTACGGTTCCATGGAACCTGACCTCCACGGCTCCCGGGACAGCCCCCCCGCACATTCGTCGAAAATCACCGACAACCGCGTCCAGAGTACCTTAACCCCCGCAATTACTTGCCGATACATACGATATGGCAAGTGGTCTACCTGAAACAGAACGCCCGGTAAGCGAGATTGATGCCGAACGGCTGAGTTCCATCCTCGCCACACGGACAGCCGAGCTGCACGACCTCGCGACCATGGGGGCGGTGATCACCGCCATTCACGATGTCGACAAGGTGCTCTCGGTGGTGATGGATATGTCGATGGGCCTGGTCAACGGGGAAGTGGGCCTGATCATGCTCGAAAAGGGGGGAGTCCCCGTCACCCAGATCGCCTGGGGGATCAGAGACGAACTGGTGCACAAGCTGCAGTATCAGGACGGAATGGACCTTCCCACCTTTGTCTTTTCATCCGGGCAGCCGGTGGTCCTCAATGAACTCGACATCCGCGATGAAGAGGGGCTGCGGATCGACTCGATCCTGTGCCTGCCGATCAAGACGGCGCTCCGGGCGCTGGGCGTGCTGCTCATCATCAACAAGGCCGATGGCGGAGGCTTTGACACGGCCGACCGCGAGCGGCTCGAAATGCTGCTGAACTTTGTCGCGGTGGCGATCGAGAACTCCCGCCTGGTGCAGGAGCAGTTGCACCGCCAGAAAATCGTGCAGGAAATGGCTATTGCGCGGCAGGTGCAGGAAACGATCCTGCCGCAGGACATTGATACGATCACCGGCGCCGAGATCGGCGCGGCCTACTATCCGGCGCGCGAAGTAGGCGGCGATTTTTACGATGTCTTCAACCTCGACCACGGTGCCTTCCTGGTCGTTATCGGCGATGTCTCCAACAAGGGAGTCCCGGCCGCCCTCGTGATGTCGGCGGCGGCAGGCATAATCAAGTCCATCCTCACCGAATCGCCCGATATCCCGGTCAACGAACTGGCCGGACGCCTGAATAAGATCCTGTCGCGGGAAATCATCCGTAACCGCGAGATGTTCATTACCCTGTTCTTCGCCAGGTTCGACCTGACCCGCGGGGAGGTCTCCTACTGCAATGCGGGCCATCTGCCGGGGTTGTTTTGGTCGGAGGAGGACAACCGGATTCACGAACTGGCCGAAGGGGGGCCGATTGTCGGCCAGTTCCCCGAAGTCGTGTTCACCATGGGGCGGCGATCGGCTTTCCCGGGCGACCGGCTCTTCCTCTTCACAGACGGATTGACCGAGGCGGAAGACGCGTCGGGACGACTGTTCGGGCGGGAACGGGCGGAACAGGTGTTCTCTTCGGAGATCGAACTGCCGCCGAAAGATTTCTGCCGCTCGGTGAAAGAGTGGGTGGACCGGTTTACGACAGGGGCGGCGGAGGATTCACGCGATGATTTCACCATTCTACAGGTGCTGGTGAGGTAGGGATGGCTGAGTACACCTATACATACCCGTCGGTGCTGGAGTCGGAAGACAAGTTTCTCGACGATCTGGCGCGGATCGTCGCGGCCGAGGACCTGGACGAGCATCTCGCCAACGGCTTCCTGCTGACTGTCTCGGAAGCGTTTACGAACGCGCTGGTGCACGGCAACGGACTGGATCCCGGGAAACTGGTGACTGTGGTCGTGCGCGGCACAGAGGACGGCATCGCGGCCGATGTGACCGATGAAGGTCGCGCCGGCATTGACAGCATCCGTCACCGGCGCCCGGCCGGGCGGCTTGCCGATCATGGCCGGGGGATCAAGCTCATGGAATACTACGCCGGGCGACTCGACTTCTCCGAAACACCGTCCGGGGGGCTTAAAGTCTCTCTGGCTTTTGACCGAAAACGAGAAAGAATAGGCCAATAACCCGTTCCCTGATCGTGGAGGACACAATGGATATTTCCGTAGAACAATTCGGCCATGTCGCGGTCGTGCGTCTGCAGGGGCGCCTTGACCTCGCAAGCGGGACCGAACTGAAGCAGCAGGTCAAAGGGTTGTTTTCCCAGGACCACACCACGCTGCACCTGAATCTGAGCGGCGTCGAATTCATCAACAGCTCCGGCCTCGGCGCACTGGTGTCGACGATGAAAGAAACGCGGCTGCGCAAGGGGCGTCTGACCCTGTCGAACCTGGCCAGCTATGTCCAGGAAATCTTCGAGATCACCCAGCTGTCGCACATCTTCGAGATCTTCCCGACCGAAGAAGAGGCGCTGAATTCGTACCGAACCCCGGTTGCGGACTGACGCGGTATCGTAACCACAAAGGGGGTCAAGGACATGACCGACGTAATCGACCGGGTCGGCGAACTGCTCAACCAACTGCAATCGCCCGACTACTTTCTACGCGAGGATGCGGTCCGCGAACTGGCCACCTGCGACAAGGATGAGGCAGTGGCGGGACTGGTGCTGGCGCTGGAGGATCCCGATCTGGGAATCCGCGAACTGGCCGCCAATCAACTGGTCCGGACCGAAGGTCCGATCGCGCCCCAGCTGCTCATCCGGTTCCTGGCGCACGGCGACATCGGCACCCGCAATCTCGCGGCCGAAATTCTCGTGAAGATCGGGCGTCCGGCCGTCGAACCCCTGGTCGAACACCTCGCCGACGACGACAGCGATGTCCGCAAGTTTCTTGTCGATGTACTCGGCCTGATCCGCGACGAACGAGCGGTCGGGCCCCTGTGCGACCGGCTGTGGGACGACAACCTCAACGTCGTCTGCTCGGCGGCGGAGGCACTCGGAGAGATCGGCTCAACCAAAGCTGTCGAACCGCTGCTGGCCGCCTACGACCGGGTCGAAGAAGCTCGCCTTCAGGCGGTCGAAGCGCTCGGCAAAATCGGCGGGACGGTCGCCCTGAGCCGGCTGTACGAGATCATGCAGTCGGAGGATGCACTCCTTGTATATGCGGCAATCGAGGCAACGGGTAACATCGGCGAACGCGAGTCGGTGGCCCGCCTGGCCCCATTTCTGCAGCAGGAAGCCAGCCTCGCCGAAGCCGCGCTCACCGCGATCATCAATATCAGCGACCGCCACGCCGGCCGGATCGACTGCGACCTGCCGCTGGATCGCTTTGTCGGATTTCTCTTCGACCGGATTCGAGCCCACGATCGGAAAATTACCCAGTTCACCCTCAGCCGACTGCCGCGCTGGTACGGCAATGATGTCGTACGCCAGCTGCTCGACGTCGTCGACGCTGTCGGTGACGAGGAACTGGAACGGATTCGAGAGGTCCTGCGGCAGGCCGGACCATCAACCTGCGGCATCCTGCTCGAGCGGTTCGCCGGGGTGTCGGTGCGGGCGCGGTGCCTCTTCCTGGAAATTATCGGTGAATTCATTGATGAGGAAGTCGCCCGGCAGCTTCTGCCGCTGACTGCCGATCCCGAGCCCGAAGTTCGGCAGGTACTCGCGCTGGTGCTGGGTCGGTCGGGCCACCCCGTGGTGGCGCCATCGCTGCGAAAGCTGGCGATGGATGAGATCGGGCATGTCCGCTCGGCCGCCTACACGGCGCTCGGGTGGGTCTGCGCGGAATCGGAAGTGGATTTTCTGTTCTCGGGATTGAATGACCCGTACCCGGATGTGCGGGAGGCGGCGATGGGGGCGCTCATCCTGGTGGGCGGCCCGCAGGTCGTGGCGAAATTCACAGCCGACCTGTACCACCAGCAGCCCGACCGCCAGCGCCTGGCCGTCAAGGCGCTGGGAATGATCGGCGAACCGGAAGTCGTCGATTCGCTGGTCAAGGCCGTCAACCACCCCGAACCCGGCGTCCGCCGCTCGGCGATTGAAACCCTCGGACGGATCGGTCACCTGGCTGATCCGGCCCCGCTCATTATGGGGCTCAGCGATGAGGTCGCGGCGGTGCGGAAGGCGGCGGTGACCGCCCTGACGGCGATGCAGGGGGAGGAAGCGGTGCACGAGATCCGGCTCCTTCTGGATGACCCCGACGTCTGGGTATGCTACCACACTATCAACACGATCGGGAGCCTTGGCAAGACCCGCTTCGGGGAGTTGATCATGCCGTACCTGTCGAGCGATCAGGATATCGTGCGTATCGCCGCGACCAATGCCGTAGCCCAGATGCGCTGCACCAAGGCGCTGGCCCTCGTGCGAAACCTGGTGACGGACAAGAACGGAGATCTGGCCCGCGCCGCGCGGGCGGCCGTGGAAACGCTGGAAGGAGTGCATTGATGCCGCAACCGTCGATTCTCATAGTCGATGACGAACTGCTCATCCGCGATCTGCTCTACGACTTCTTTGTCGGCCAGGGATGGGAGACCGCCATTGCCGACAACGGTCAGAAAGCCCTGGACATCCTCGAGAATCGCCGGGTCGATCTGGTGCTGACCGATATACGAATGCCGGGCATGGACGGTCTGGAACTCACCGCGGAACTCCGGGCTTCGCACCCCGAATTGCCGGTCGTGATTATGACCGGTTTCCCGTCGGTTGATACGGCCGTGACGGCCCTCCGGTGCCGGGTGTCGGATTACATCACCAAGCCCTTCAACATCAACCAGCTCTACAAGGTAGTCGAGGCTAGTATCGCCGAGCGCCGGCGCAGCTGAAAGTACAGGGGTCATGAGACAGACGGCAGGTTACAGAGTGCTGGTGATAGAAGCGCAAGCCGAGACGCGGCGAAACATGTGCGGCTATCTGACGCAGCTTGGTTATCGGGCCGATGCGGCCGGAAGCGGCGCCGAAGGATTGACGCTGCTCGGCGGAAATGTGTACGATGCCGTATTGTTCGATGCCGCGGCGGAGGGGACCGACGAAATCGGCTTCCGGGACATTCTGACCCGGTTTCCGGATGTATCGGTCGTGGTGATGAGCGCCACCCCGTCGGTGAAAGCGGTGATCGCGTCGCTGCGGAGCGGGGCGTTCGACTACATTATCAAGCCGTACGAGATTCAGGAACTGGCGCTGATTCTTCCGCGGGCGACCGAACGCTCGCAGGAGAACCGTCGCCGGCGGGAGCTGTTCGCTGGTGGCTTTCACGGAGTGACTGGCAGCGTCGATTCCGACGAGCCGCTGCAGGGAGAGCCCATAGGGAGCGGCCATGGGAAAAGCGGGGGGTATCGGCGGGAGGCTGAGTGTGTCGCAACGATCGAAAAGGGGACTAACCGGTAAGGGGCTATGATGCTGACGACTCCTGACGCAGAACTTGACATGACGCCGGAGGAATTTGCGCTGATCCGGGACTTCATTCACGAGAAGAGCGGCATCTACTTCGCCGAGAACAAGATGTACCTCGTGAAGAATCGCCTGGAGAAACGCATGGCGGAGCTGTCGATCAAGACCTTTCGCGACTACTTCTACAATGTGAAGTACGATACGTCGCAGCGCGAATTCCAGCAGCTCATGAATATCATCACGACCAACGAGACGAGCTTCTTTCGTAACGAGCCGCAACTGCTCTCATTCGGGGGCGAGGTGCTCCCACTCCTTATCGCGGAAAAGTCCGCGGCCAAAGCCCCGCGGACGATCAAGATCTGGTCGGCCGGGTGCTCAACCGGGGAGGAGCCGTACACCCTGGCTATGATCCTCCTGGAAAAGTTCCGCACCACCCCCGGCTGGACCGCGGAGATCATCGCGGGGGACATTTCCGAGAACGTGCTCCAGAAGGCGCGGCGGGGCGAATACAAGGGCATCACCTTACGCAATGTGGCCCCGCACCTGCTCTCCGCTTACTTCACCCGGGCCGACGACACCTACACCGTGAAACCGGAGGTGAAGGCGCTCGTGAAATTCGGGCAGCTCAATCTTAACGACCAGCGAATGCTTTCGCTGCAGACAAATTTCGACGTGATATTCTGCCGCAACGTGATGATCTATTTCTCCGACGAAGTCAAGCGCCAGCTGGCCCGGGGCTTCTACAACGCACTGCGGCCGGGCGGATACTTCTACATCGGCCACTCCGAGACAATGCACGGCATCAGCAAAGCATTCAAACTCGTGTACTTCAAGA
>JBGSIV010000182.1:0-10306 GCA_041742355.1 Candidatus Zixiibacteriota bacterium | reverse complement strand
CTGCATGTAGAAGTAGGTTTCGTTGAAGTCGTTCGGGTCGGTGCCGTTGATGTACTTGTTGAACGAGTACATCCCCATGTTCACAAAGCCGGGCCACTTCTGACCCCACATGCGGGCGGTATCGTTCAGGTCGCCCGTCTCAACGAGCGGCCCCTGGAAAAAGTCGAACCCGAGGGCCGGAGGCGCCGCCCGGTAGTAGGAGTCGTCGTTGTCGGCGTTGTACACGTAGCCGAGCGACCGGGTGGTGTCCGAACCGACGAGGTCGTCGGCGGCATCACCGAGGTCGGGGTCGGCCCACAGCGAGAAGAAGCAGTTCTCGATGGTGTTCTCGCCCTTGTTGAAAACGCGCAGGCGGAAGAACATCATGTTGCCGAGCGGGCCGGTCTGCGTATACGCGAACGTCGTGTGCTGAACCTCGATGCCGAGCGGATCGGTCGAACCGGCGTCGTTGTCCTTGGCTTCCGGGTTGGCGTCGTTGTAAACGGCCCAGAGCATCTGATCGCCGATCATCTCCGGCGTGCCGTCCTCGTTGACCGGCGCGCCCTGATCCTCCGGCCAGTTCAAGTAGTCTTCGTTGGGGTTCGCGGCCAGTGAGTCGCGCCACAACTTGTAGACTTTGAATTCCGGACTGTCGGGCTGGAAGGTGCCGCCGACCATCGGGCCGGGGACGTACTCGTCGGAGTACTCGGCGATGATCACGCGCTTTTCGCCGTTGACCAGGCCCCCGATCCAGAGACCGGCAGCGTAGAGCGGGTACTTCTTGTCCGGGTCGGCCTCGAACGCGGCGTGGTCGTTGGGACCCGGGTAGGGGTAGAACGTCCCGGCATCATAGCCGTAGACGTCGGAAAGGTCGCGGCCGAAGTTGCCATGATTGGTCACGAACATCAGGATGCGGTTGGCATTGATGTACGTGGTGTTGTCAATCCGGGCTGCCGCAGGCGGTGCCGACCGCCGGGTCTGGGGCGGCGCAGCATAGAGCGACGTCGCCAGCACGGCAATCAGCACGAGTATTGCGAGTTTGAATTTCATATCGTATTCCTCATGCACTCGTTAGAATGACGTCCGCAGTCCAAAGAACACCATCCGCGGATTCGAGTAGTTGACCGGAGTGAACTGCTTCAGCTCGTACCTCTGGCCGTACTCCTCGTTGTTGGCGATGTTGGTCTGGCCGACCGGCGTGTTCAGGAAGCCGGTCTCGTCGGGCTGGCCGGTGCCTTCGTAGACGCCAATCACGTTTTCGCGGTCAAGCAGGTTCTTCACCCACACGTACGGAGTGATGTTGAAGCTGCCGACGTTGAAGCGGCGCTCCAGCTTGGCATCGATATTCATGTACCACGGCTTGTTGGCCGTGTTGATCTTGTCCAGCGGCTGCGGCGTCACGGCCGCTTCCGTAGCGGCGTCGTAGATCGCCATCGGCGTGTACGGCGTGCCACTGCCGGCGGAGAAGACGACGGCCAGGCTGGTGTTCTCCAGCGGGAAAAGCTCGCCCATCTTCGGCCCCATCGCGTCTTCCAGGCGCCAGTCAAAGACGGCGTTGATGGAGTGGCGCTGGTCGAAATCAAGCGGGCTGGTGGTCTTCGGCTCGCCGCCCGGATTCTGCCAGGCGATGATGTAGTTCGACTGCGCGTACGAACCCGTGCCGGTCGCGTAGCTGAGCGTGTACCGGAAGTCCAGGCGGATATTCCGGGTCCGACGCATCAAAAACGCAATATCGACACCCTTGATCGTACCGTAGTCGACGTTCGAGAAGATGTCGTACGCCTTCGGATCGACGTTGGAAATGTGCGTGACCTGCGTCAGATCCTGCACGTCCTTGTAGTACGCCGAGAAGTCGAACGCAACGTTGTCACCGAGCTGGTGCGAAATACCGACCTCGTACTGCGTGGTCTTCTCCGGCTCCAAAAGCGGGCTGGCGAACGGGAAGTACGATCCCGCCGTTATGCGCGCCTGGTAGAAATCCAACCCGAGGTACAGGTCCTGCAGCAGCGGACGCTGGTAGAACTTGCCGTAGTTGATGCGCATCTGGGTCTTGTGCGACACCGGGAAGGCAATGCCGAGGCGCGGCGACAGGCGGGCGAACGTCTCGCTGTCCTTCAGGTCGCCTTCGTCGATCGCCTGGTCCGGGCCGAGCGGCTGCTGCGGGTCTTTGAACCCCTGGGTGTTGTAGTCGTAGTAGTCGAAGCGCAGACCGGCATTGATGATCAGCCCCACCCACTCCAGGCGGTTCTGGGAATAGAGCGAGAAGTTGATCGGGTGCTTGGTCTCGTTCAGGAAGGTCTCGTCGTCCGACTCCTCGCCGTTCTCGTCAAAACCGTAGCGGTTGACCAGGTTCGGCGTGTGATCCTTGGTGGCGTCGAGGTCGCGGAAATACCGCAGCGTATGCCGCTGGAATTCCACGCCGGCCTTCGCCGTCCACGACTGGTTGACTTCCTTGGTCAGGTCGCCCCGGAAGCCGAGGTAGGACGACTTCTGGTTCAGGTACGCGCCGTAGTAGGAGTCGGCCATCACCTCGATGGTGTCGCTGCCGTCGACGTACTCGCGCAGTTCGGAATCCGTCCAGAAAAGGTTGTCCTCGTCATACTCCGGATTGGAGTAGGGGCGGAGGTAACCCTCGTAGTCGTCGAAGATCTGGGCGTCGCCGCGCAGGCGCTGGGTGATGAAGTACGAACCGCTGAGGTTGTAGAACGTCGTGGCGTTCAGCGTATGCGTGATCTTGGCATTGAGGCCAAGGTTTTCATCTTTGTACCGCGGGCCGTGATCCGTGTTGAGCGCCCACTCCTGGCGGTACTCGCGCCAGTTGTCGATCGACCCGTTCCCGGAAAGGCTGAGCCGGAAATTCGGGGTGAAGTCATAATCGATCTTACCCTGGTAGGCCCAGCCGGCCAGCTTGTTGTTCGGCAGGCGCTGCGGGTCGTCCGCATACAGGGTATCCAGGCCGAACGGCGCGCCGTACTTCGTGTGCATCTCCTCGGTAATGGGCGAGGGGGAGCGATCGCGCAGGAAGCGGCGCTCGATCGATCCGAAGAAGAAGCCGCGTTCGAGCCCGGGAATCGGGCCGCCGAGATCGAAGGAGTAGTAGTTGTGGTCGTAGTTGTCCGGCAGCACGTTGTCCGTGAGGACCTCGAGGTTACCGTGGTACACTTCCGAACCGCCCGCTGTGAACAACTGCACCACGCCGGAGGCCACGTGACCGTACTCGGCCGAGAAGGCGCCGGAGGTCACGCTGAATTCCTTGATGGCGTTGTTGTTGATACGGGTGGTGGAAAGACCGGTGAGCGGATCCTGCTGCGAGAAGCCGTCGATGTAGTAGGCGACTTCCTGCGGACGACCGCCGCGGAGGTTCAACTCCACGCCGTCGGCCTGCAACGCCCGCTGGCCGCGCTGGCGCTGGCCGAACTGGCCGGCGTTCATGCGCACCACCGAGTTCTGGATGCCGATCACTTCTTCAAAGCTCTGCACGGGCATAGCCTGCAGCTGTTCGCGGTCAACGATGTTGATCGTGGTAGTCTTGTCGGGAATAACCAGCGGGCGTTCGGCTCTGACAGTGATCGTCTTGTCCAATTCGGTCACGCTCGAGGACATCGACTGATCGATGTACGCCGCCAGATCGGCGGACACATCGACATTGGCGATTTCCACGGGCTGATAGCCGACCGCCGTGATGCGGACGACGTACGTACCGACCGGCACGTTGTTGACACTGTACTCGCCGGCTTCATTGGTGACGGCGCCGAGCGCCGTTCCGACCACGGCGACTGTGGCCCCGATGAGCGGCTCGCCGCTCTGCTGATCGGTCACAGTCCCCTTGATCTTGCCGACCACCGATCCGTATGCTGTGGCACTCAACAAGAGAGCGCATGCCACGAGCAAGGTGGTCACCAGCTTTAGTTTCATATGGTGGACCTCCATTGTGGGAGTAATGAAAGTAAAAATGTGAATGATGTTATGTGACTCAATAACGCTTGTCCTCATCTTCCCTCTTCGATCTATGGGTTCACCCTCAGGGTAAAACTTTGCCTGCAAGGGGGATTCGATCAACCAAAAACATCACAATTATAAGAAAAAACACATTCTGCGCTAATCATTGGCCCGATCTGACAGTCAGTTACGCGGGAACAACCATCGAACGTAATACGGCGGCAATACCCACTCTGTGGAGAGAATCTGGCGGAAAGAACCGCGTGCGATCGCAGCAGCAAAGATCCGTCGCGGCTAAAAGGGAGGAACGGTCAATCCGGCCCGAACTGACCGGCTCCGGCCATCGGGCGGATTGAGAAGAATTTGGAGAATTGGCGGAGGGAAGGCTCCGGGCGAGCTACCCTCAGCGACGCGACGCGCCGTGGACAAGACTGAAGAACTCGGCCCGGGTCGAAGGATCGTCGTGCAGCTCACCCAGCAGGCAGGACGTGGTCATGCTGGAGTTCTGCTTCTCCACACCCCGCATCATCATGCACAGGTGGCGGGCCTCGATTACCACGCCGACACCTTTGGCGTCGGTGTACTTCTGAATGCAGTCGGCAATCTGGTTGGTCAGTTCTTCCTGGATCTGGAGCCGACGGGCGAAGACATCGACAACACGGGCGAGCTTGGACAGGCCGATCACCTTGCCGTTGGGGATGTAGGCGATATGGGCCTTGCCGAAGAACGGCAGGAGGTGATGCTCGCACAGGGAATACAGCTCGATATCGCGCACGAGGACCATTTCGCTCGCGCTCGAGGGGAAGATCGCGCCGTTGATGACAGATTCGATATCCATCGTGTAGCCGTGGCAAAGGTACTCGATCGCTTTGGCGGCCCGCATCGGCGTGTTGGCCAGGCCGGGGCGAGTGACGTCCTCGCCGATCTCGCTCATGATGCGGCGGTAGTACTCCGCGAGAAGTTCGAGGCGATCCGGTGCGGCGTCATCGGCCTTCCGGGCCGCGTTCTTGTCAGGAAGGAGCAGTTTGGAAGGATTCATGGGTATCATCCGATTGTTGCGTGACCGTGGTGTGGAGGGCGGCAGCCTGTCCGACACACGCTGGCGTCCGCCGCCTGTCCACTAAGTTACTTGGCGAAGTGTCCAACCACAACGGGTGGTCAGGCTGGATCTCTTGACCAATATTTGTTTATCTTCTGCGAGCAAGAACAGCTGTACGAAGACCATAGTTCCTCGTGTTCGCTCTCCCTGGGCCTTCTACTATTAAGATATTTTGACATAGCGGTTTACGCGAAGACCCCTGCACCGACATCAAGGACATCCGGTTTATGGTCGGTATTCCGGACAATTTTGGTCGGGCAGTCTTGCGCGGCCTGTCTATAATGTGTCTTGAGTTTTGGGCCCCGGCCTTTTGAGGCGTACAAACTGCGGATCGTTGTCTTTCTGCTCCCAAAGATTGGAGCAGAGCGGCCCGGAGAGGGCTCTGCCGGGTCGGCAGCGACCCTGGAGGAGCCTCTGAGACCCGGACAATAAAATGCTCCCGAAACACCCTCAGGTTTTGGTTGTTCCAGTCAGCGCGGGAGCGTAGCGTAACGGGGCTTGCCAGTCCCGGCTGAACCGGGCGGGGTCGGCGGGACGAAACCTCAGGGCCGGCCGCGGCCTTGGGAGAATGCCCCGGGCTGTCGATGAATATCCTGTACGGGCCAGGTCGGTCCGAGTACGAACACGGAGGTTGTAAACGTGGCAAACATCAGCTCCAACAAGGGCGTCATAGGCATACTCACAGGCGGCGGCGATGTCCCCGGTCTCAATCCGGCGATCCGGGCGGTCACTATCCGCGCGATCCGCGAGGGATACCAGGTGATCGGACTGCGGCGCGGCTGGGCGGGCATCGTCGACGTGGTGCGCGAAAAAGATTACGACAACAGCGACAATTTTCAGATTCTCACCGAGGAGATCGTGAACCGGGCCGGGCGGACGGGCGGGACATTCCTGCACAGCTCCCGCACGCACCCGGGGCACGTCCGCCGCGAGCACGTGCCGCCGCATCTCCAGGACACGTACAAGGAAGAGAAGAACGACCTGACGCCGGAGGTCATCAAGAACCTCGACTGGCTCGGCATCGACTACCTGATCCCGATCGGCGGCGACGACACGCTCAGCTACGGCCAGCGCATGTTCCAGGAGGGGGTCAAGGTGGTCGCCATTCCCAAGACAATGGACAACGACGTGCCGGGAACGGACTACTGCATCGGCTTCTCGACCTGTGTGACGCGGACGATCATGATGACCAACCTCCTGCGGACCTCGGCCGGCTCGCATGAACGCTTCCTCGTGCTGGAGGTGTTCGGGCGGTACGCCGGGTTCACGGCCATGCTGCCGACGATGGCCGGGGCGGCGAACCGGTGCGTGATCCCGGAGCACCAGTTCAATATCGAGCTGCTGACCGAACTGCTGGTCTTCGACCGCAAGCACAACCCCAGCCGCTACTCGATCGTCCTCGTGAGCGAGGGGGCGATGTTCGAGGGCGGGGAGATGGTTTTCCAGGACCTGACCACCGACGCCTACGGGCACAAAAAGCTGGGCGGAATCGGCGACCTCGTGTCAGTGGAGCTGAAGAACCGCTCGGGGAAGTACAACAACGGCAAGCCGATCAATGTCATTACCCAGAAACTGGGGTACCTCGTACGCGGCGGCGATCCCGACGCGGTCGACTCGGTGGTGCCGATGGCCTACGGCAACCTGGCGCTCGACCTGATCCTCAAGAAGATCCACGGCCGACTGGTGGTGCTCAAGAACGGCCGGTACGACAACATGCCGGTGGATGTCGTGTCCAGCACGAAGAAGCTGGTCAATGTGGAGCGCTACTACAACAAGGAGCGGCTGCGGCCCTACTACCACTCGTTCCAGATGCAGCCGCTGTTTATCATGACCGAAGGCTGAGTTGAGCGGCTCATGTTAGCACTGAACGGCCGGGATGTTCCCGGCCGTTTTCCATTTGGGTTCGTTTGAGCAGAAATCCGTTACGCTTATCCGTGCGCGGCAGATGTCCACATCTGCCGCGACACCGCAGGGTCACACGCTCCCCCTCACTCCGCTCGGGGTCGCGCAAGACCCTGCGGAAGGGGAACGGTTCGCGCATGACGCAACGCACAGGCCGTGATTGCTGAAGGCTCCCGTCCTGCTGGTCATTCCCGACCTTTGAAGATCCCCTCTTTCAGCGCCGAAAACGTTAAGTTCTCATCCTTTACCGTATTCACTCCCTCGCACGCTGGTAAATCACCGTTGATTCTGCCCACCTTCATCAGACTATTGATGGAGATTGCCCCGACGTCCCGGTAAGTATAGAACAGAGTGTAATCGGACAGGGTGTAATGAGCAGAGTGTTCTGGGCGGGTCGCCCACAGCTTGCTGTGGGATCCCGAAGCGTATGAACCGGTCAGACGTAGACCACGACGTAGGGCACGACCCTTCGGCGGTCGTGCCGCTCAGAAAGCAGGTCAGGTCTCTTGCAACCTGTCAGAATGAACAGGTGACCCGCAGCTCTGCTGCGGGTAGCCCGATACTAGTGCTCTTCTTGTAAGGAAGTAGGTCAGGCTCCTTGGAGCCTGAAAACGGGAGAATCAGGAATAGGGAATCTGCGCAAACGAACCCAATCAAGAGCAGAGAGTTTCCTCTTCCGTCATTCCCGCGCAGGCGGGAATCCAGTCACGTCCAGGTCTACCGTATGCCGGGATTGCGCAAACGAACCCGATTTCCGGTGGCCCACTCTCTCAGATAGAAAGACAGGGAAGAGCTATGAAAACAGAGGAGATTATGTTCAAACGAACCCAATTGATTTGGGGCGCACGTAGGACTCCGAGGGGCGTAAGCCCCGAGAAACCCGGCTGGGAAAGAAAACTTCAAGATGCCAGAACGAACCCAAATGCACGAGTGCCTCACCGCTCGCGGTGGGAAGAGACTCACCCGAACTGGCCGCGAAGGTCAGACTGTTTGCAGCCCGACAGCACTTCAACAGCAGGAGCCTGGGGGCTCCTGCCCAGCTACTTCATCAGGATCATCTTCTGCGTGCGATCGAGGCCGTCGGATATCAGGCGGTAGAAATAAATGCCGCTGGCGACCCGCCGACCGGAGCCGTCGGTGGCGTTCCACTCGACCGAATGCGTGCCGGCCTCAAAGGAGCCGTCGGCCAGCGTGCGCACGAGCCGTCCGCGAACATCGAAAACCCGGAGCGCGACCTGGCCCGCTTCCGGCAACGTAAACGAGATGGTCGTCGACGGGTTGAACGGGTTCGGGTGGTTGGACATGGTGAAGGCGCCGGCGCCGGGCTCAACGTTATCACTCTGATCATCGCTGCCCGTCTCGCTGTCGTCGGACGCGCTCTTGTCGTTACGCTGGACGCGGACGCAGTCGGCGCCGCTGATCCAGGTGCCGTCGTTGAGGCGGCCCGTCAGCACGAGCGGGAGGTACTCGCGATCGTAGGCGTTGCGCAGGGCGGGGGCGATATCGTTGCGGTAGAATTTCAGCGTAAGATCGGTGTAACCGTCGGCGCGGAGGTTGTGGCAGCCGCAGGTGTCGCTCGGATCCTCTTTGGGCTGCGAGACATCTTCATAGCTCCAGCGGACAGCGCCCGCACCGGCGAGGGTCACGGTGGCGGGGTTGATGTCGCGAACATCGAGTTCGTCGGTGCCAAGAATGGCGACCGGGAGGACCGATTGCCCGGCCTCGATATTGCCGTTCAGGTTGAACGGGTTGGGACAGGAGCCGGGCTTGATGTCGATATGGACGGGGATTTGTTCGGTCAGGGAGATGAAGGCGCAGACAACCTGCTGGTCGCCGTTGGCGGTCCAGAGGACCGGGATCTCGGTGCGGACGAGGATATCGTTGATGGCGAAGTAGAGGGTGTCGCCGGGGAGCGCGCCCTCGTCCTCGGTCGAATAGGCGTCATCGCGGTAGACCGGGAGGAAACCGTAGGCGCCGTCGGCGCGGACCGTGTCGATACCGCACAGTATGCCGTCGGGGTCGAAAACAAAGATGGTGTCGCCGGGTTGGAGCGGGGCGCCATCGAGGAGAGGGGAGGGGCAATAGAGGTTCACCCACTCGTAGGTGGGGGTGAGAAGGCTGTCCCAGGTTGAGGCCAGGGTATTGAGGCCGGGAGCCGCATCTTTTGGAGTGGCGGCGGCGGTGAGGGACAAGGCGAGTATCGAACAAACCATGAACAAGGTCTTCATGAAGAGCCTCCTTTACAAAATCAGCGGCTTTCGCAATTCGAGTTATCTCTGCGTTACGCGTGTACTGATGCGGGTAAGTCAGAGGTACGGCGGAAGTATACGCCAGAGGGGTTCTTCAGCGCAACAGGATTTTGTCGCAGGGAATGCGCCGGGAAGGGGGGTCAGCGCAGGTTAATGAGGACAAGGGCGGCGATGGTGGCGAGGATGCCGGCGATTTCACGGGGGGTGAGGCGTTCCCGGAAGAGGAGGAGGCCGCCGAGGTTGATGATAATAATCGTGCCGGCACCGTAGGCCGGGAAGGCGGCGGCCGCGGGAATGGTTTCGAGGGCGCGGATGAGGAAAAAGGAGGCGAAGAGGTTGGGGATGCCGATAGCGGCGCCCATGAAAAGGTCGCGGGTGTGGACCGGGGAGCGCAGGCGCCAGGTGACGATGAAGCTGAGGAAGAAGGCGCAGCCGAAAACGGCGACGAGGAAGAGGGGCATGTCGACCTGGTAGCCGTATTTCTGGAAAATCTTGTTGGAGAATTCGGCGAGGCCGCCAAAGAGGGCGAGGAGGAGGAGGGTGGGTTTGAAAGCAGGGGATCCCACCGCAAGCGGTGGGGCACCTGTTGTCCCGAAGGGCCAGTTGACGATTAGGATCGAGGCGACGGCGAGGGCGATGCCGAGCCATTGGATGCCGGCGGGGTATTCGCGCCAGAGGACGAGCGAGAGAGACATGGGGACGAGGATGCCGAGCTTGGAAAATGCACCGGAGAGCGAGACCCCGTGACGCCGGATGGCGAGCTGGTAGTAGATGAAACCGAGGAAGAAGACGACACCGGCGGCGGCGCCTGCGGTGAGGCTCCAGATGAGGCTGGCGCGCGGGGGCAACGGCGCCCCTTCGAGAAACATGCGGGCGATGGCTCTCAGGGAGCCGGTAATGGAGATGTAGGCGGGCTTGTTGTCCCAGGTGAGGGCGATGAGAAAGACGGCGATCAGCGAGGCCATGGCGTAGTTGGCCGTCGTGACAGCATAGCGGTTCATGTCGGAGGACTCGCTGCGCTTGAAGAGCAGGGCGATGGAGGCGCTGCAGAGTATGGCGGCGATCAGGTAGAGCATGGGCTATTCCCGGGGAAGCGCGAAGACGCCATTACTTCTTGCGCGGGCGTCGACGCCGCTGG
>JBGSIV010000181.1:0-2263 GCA_041742355.1 Candidatus Zixiibacteriota bacterium | reverse complement strand
CAGTAGTGCAGCGCCCGGGCTCGCGCCCGGTCGCGATGGACCAGGTAGGCCAGCGCATCGACCGGTTCGGAGTTGATCAGGATTTCGACCTTGACCACGTCGGTCTCGCGATAGTCGATCGTCGCGTAATCGAACGAGCCGTAGCCCCGGGTGACCGTCTTGAGCTTGCCGTAGAAATCGAAGAGCACCTCGCCCAACGGCATCTCGCTGGTGACCTCGACCCGGCCCACGGCCATGTAATTGATCTGCTGGCTGGCCGAGCGATAGTCGCGGCACAGCTCCATGACCGAGCCGACGTGCTCTTCGGGCGTGAGAATCGACGCCTTGATGTACGGCTCCGTGACGCTGGCGATCTGGAACGGATCGGGCCAGTTTCCCGGGTTGTCGACCTCGAGCAGACGGCCGTCCTTCAGAGTGACCTTGTACCTGACCGACGGGGCCGAGACGACCAGGCCGATGTCAAACTCCCGCTGCAGGCGCTCCTGGATCACGTCCAGGTGCAGCAGGCCGAGAAATCCGCAGCGGAACCCGAAGCCCAGGGCCACGGAGCTGTCTTTCTCGTACGTCAGGGAGGCGTCGTTGATGGCCAGCTTGTCCAGGGCCTTCGCCAGTTCGCCGTACTCGGCCGAATTGATCGGGTAGATGGAGGAGAAGACGACCTGTCGGGCCTTCTGGTAGCCGGGGACCGGTTCGGCCGCCGGGCGGTCGAGGTGAGTGATCGTATCGCCGATCTCGATGTCCCGCACGCTCTTGATTCCGGCAATGACGTAGCCCACCTCCCCGGCGCTGAGCTGCTCTTGGGGATAGAACTTCAGCCGATTGATCCCCACTTCCTCCACCGTGTAATCCCAGCCGGAGTGCATGAAGTGGATGGCGTCGCCCGGTTTCACCGTGCCATCCATGATGCGGCACTGGAGGATCACCCCGCGATAACGGTCGAACTGCGCGTCGAAGACCAGTGCTTTCAGCGGCCCGGCCGGGTCGCCCTTGGGGCAGGGCAACTTCTCGACGATTCCCGCGAGCACTTCTTGAATGCCGAAGCCGGTCTTGGCCGAGACGGGGATCGCCGCGAACGGATCGAGCCCCAGGTCCTTGTCGATCTCTTCACGCACCCGCTCGACGTCGGCGGCCGGGAGATCGATCTTGTTGATTACCGGCAGCAGTTCCAGGTTGTGATCCAGCGCCAGATAGAGGTTGGCGACCGTCTGCGCCTCGACGCCCTGGGATGCGTCCACGACAATCAACGCACCGTCGCACGCCAGGAGCGAGCGCCGCACCTCGTGCGAAAAATCGACGTGCCCCGGGGTGTCGATCAGGTTGAGCTGATAGTCCTGCCCGTCGGGGGCGCGGTAGCAAAGCGTGATCGAATTGCTCTTGATCGTGATCCCCCGCTCGCGCTCGATATCCATCGAGTCGAGCAGTTGATTGCGAAACTCGCGCTGCGAAACGCCGCCGCAGGCCTGGATCAACCGATCGGCCAGGGTCGATTTCCCGTGGTCGATATGGGCGATGATGCAGAAGTTGCGAATATGGTTCATGAAACGCGTTGGAAAGAGTGCTGATGTTTTGCGCGTGGCGATTGGAGAACGAACGATCAATGGCCCTAATCCCGCACGGACAAGGCCCCTTGGCTGCCTCTGAACCCATGGATTCTAATCCATGACGCTGACAACGGATAGGGATGGACTCTTGCCAGCCCTCCCGTTACGAAGACGCCCGAAAAGCGGCTGATGAATCGCCGCACTCCAAAGCCTGGTTGCCCGACCTTGGCCAATCGCCGCCGCCTGCGTAGCCTGACGCACCTCGGGGGGTGGCCAATTTGCCCCTGGAAATCGGGCCTGAGTCGTGGTAGGAAGGATCATGGAGCGGTTTCTCCTGGGCCGGCGTGTGCCGGCAGCCCGAGGAGCTGACTCGAAACGCTCTTTGGCAATTTGGCTGCCCGCGCCTTTCCGGGGCACGGCGATCCGGAGAAGGTTAAGCGTGTTTACACCATATATGACGTAAAAACCCTGTAACCCCCGAGATAGGGAGCGACCGTCTCCGTCGGGGCGGCCGGGCGACATAATCGCAGGTCGTTCTCCCCCGGGAAAACACGGGGCCGGCCACGCTGGCCGGGAATTTTGTCACGCGTGAAGAAGGGTATGACAAAAATCCCCCGATTCTGGGGACCGCTTCACGCGCCCACACCGGGGTAGCGTTGACGCAGGGCCTCGCGCAGGGCGCGAAAGCCCCTTCGCTCGGCAACACCGGCCAGGGCCGGGAC
>JBGSIV010000180.1:0-24343 GCA_041742355.1 Candidatus Zixiibacteriota bacterium | reverse complement strand
TACGGCGATCCTGGCCAACATGGGGGGAGAGAATCAGTCGACCAATTTCCGGGTGAAGGTGATTTTCGCTGACGTGAACAAGAAGGTCCGTCCGGGGATGTCGGCGACGGTCGATATAGAGACCTCGCGGCGGGATCATGTATTGACTATTCCGTACGCGGCGGTGGTGATACGGTCGGTCGATGCGGATTCGCTGGAGCAGGCGCAGGCCGGCAGTGCGACGGCCGCCTCGGAGACGGGATCGACCGTCGGGGCGGTCCATGCGGCTGAAACGAGTGACACGGGGTCCGCGGCCGGCGATAAGAAACGCGAGGAACTCAAGGGTGTGTACGTCATTCGCGAGGGCAAGGTCGATTTCGTCCCGATCCAGACCGGGATCGCTGACCAGAAGTTCATCGAAGTGACATCGGGACTGAACGAGAAGGATTCGGTCGTGTCGGGTCCATACCGCGTGTTGCGGACGATCAATCCGGGCGATGCGGTGCAGATTGACAAAAACGTCGTGGACGAGAAATCCGAGTAAGCATGGCGCTCATTGAAACGAAAGATCTCTGGAAGAAATACCAGATGGGGGCGGAGACGGTCAACGCGCTGCGGGGGGTGACCATTGCGATCGAGCGCGGGGAGTACGTGGCGATCATGGGGCCGTCGGGGTCGGGCAAGTCGACTCTGATGAACCTGATCGGGTGTCTCGATACACCCTCCAGCGGCGAGTACTTTCTCAACGGGAAAGCAGTCGCCGGGATGAACGACGACGAGCTGGCCAATATCCGCAACCGGGAGATCGGGTTCGTCTTTCAGACCTTCAACCTGCTGCCTCGGGCGACGGCGCTGCACAACGTCGAGTTGCCGCTGATCTACAACGGATCCTCGGCGACAGAGCGTCGGGCGATGGCGGAGGATGCGCTCGGGCGCGTGGAACTGACGGACCGGATGCACCACAAGCCGAACGAGCTTTCGGGCGGCCAGCGGCAGCGGGTGGCGATTGCCCGGGCGCTGGTCAACAAGCCGTCGCTCATTCTGGCCGACGAGCCTACCGGCAACCTCGACAGCAAGACCTCGATCGACATTATGCGGCTGTTCGATCAGCTGCACCGGCTGGGGAACACGATTATTCTCGTGACGCACGAGCCGGATATCGCGAAACACGCGCGGCGGGTACTGTCTATCTTTGACGGACAGATCGCCAGCGACGAAGTTGTTCCGGAACATACGCGGATGACCTACCAGAGTTGAGCATGATTACCGGGTCGATACTGCGCCTCTCATTTGCGGCCCTGTGGGCCAACAAGCTCCGGTCGGGGCTGACACTCCTCGGCATCATTATCGGGGTGACCTCGGTCATCACGATTATTTCGGCCCTGGAGGGGATGCAGGATTCGATCGAGGCGGAGTTCGACAAGATGGGCCCTGCGACGTTTTTCGTGCAGCGGATCGCGATGGCGATGTCGGAGAAGGAGTGGCTGGAGAAGATCAAGCGGAAGCCGCTTCGCGAGGAGTACACGGCGATGATCGAGGAGGGGTGCGACCTGTGCGAGAAGGTGTCCCCGGGAACGTGGGGGCAGTCGGACGTCAAGTACGGCGATCGATCGCTGCGGGATGTTCCTGTCGTCGGGGTGACGTCCAATCGAATAGAAATTGTCGATCTCGAGGTGGCCGAGGGGCGTTTCCACTCGGCCGAAGACGACCTGCACAAGCGGCGGGTGGCGTTTATCGGCCACAAGGTGTATGAAGAGCTGTTCAACGGGTTAGACCCGATCGGCAAAGATATTCGAGTCGCGGGGCGGAAGTACACGGTGATCGGTTTGGGCAAAGAGGTGGGCGGATTGTTCGGGGCGGAGCAGGATGAGCGCATCTACATCCCGTTCAGCACGCACCGTCGGGACTTCGGGAGTTTTGACCGGGGCATTCACATAGTGGTGAAGGCGCTCTCCGTGGCGCAGCTTCCTGAGGCGATGGACCAGGTGCGCATGGTGTTGCGGTCGGCGCGGCACGTGTCTTTTGACAAGCCGGATGATTTCGACGTGCTGACGGCGGACACTATCCTCGAGGTGCTCAACAACGCGACCCGGTTGTTCCGGTTCGGGTTGTTCGGAATTTCGATGATCTCGATCGTGGTCGGGGGGATCGTGGTCATGAACATCATGATGGTGGCGGTGACCGAGCGCACGCGGGAGATCGGCATCCGCAAGGCGGTTGGGGCCAAGCAGAACCACATCCTGATGCAATTCCTGTTTGAAGCCCTTATTACGACGCTGCTGGGCGGAGTCATCGGCATCGTGCTGGGGTTCTTCATCGCCAAGGCGGTGATCGCTATGATCAACATAAACATATCCCCGTCGGGCCTGGCCATTGCGATGGGGCTGACGATCTCGACGTCGGTCGGTTTGGTCTTCGGGATATTCCCGGCGATGAAAGCGGCCCGGATGGATCCCATAAAAGCGCTGAGCTACGAGTAGGGTAATGGTACTGACGACGGTCGAAATACGGGACTCAATCGGGATGGCGCTGGGTTCGCTGCGCGCGAACAAGCTGCGGTCGTTCCTGACAATCCTGGGTGTGCTCATCGGCGTGGCGGCCGTGATCGGCCTGGCGTCGATCATCAATGGGCTGAACCTGGCGATGGAGGAGGAGATCGCCAACATGGGGTCGGCGGCCATTATCGATGTGCGGCGGCTGCCGGAGTTCATGGACTGGGACGATATGACCGAAGATCAGCGCAACCGTCCGGAGCTGACGGTCGGGGAGGCGATGGCGATCAAAGCCAACTGCCCGTCGGTCGACGGTGTGGCGCCGACCAACCGGTACTGGGCGCCTGGGGGGAACGTGGCCAAGTACAAGAACCGGAAAGCGACGAATATAACCTACCTCGGGACGTGGCCCGACTATGTCCGGGTGGCGGATCGGTCGCTGCAGCAGGGCAGGTTTATCACGGAAGGGGACGTTGAGCGTCGCGCCCAGGTGGCGGTGATCGGCCACGAGATTGCGAACTCGTTGTTCGAGGGGGATCAACCGATCGGACAGGAGATTCGGGTCAACGGGAACCGGTTCGAGGTGATCGGGGTCTTCGAGAAGATCGAGTCGAATTTCGGAGAATCATACGAGAACCAGTGGGTGGCGATACCGTTGTCGACGTTTGAAAAGATCCATCCCTGGGAAGAAGCGTTGAGCCTGTCGGTTCGAGCGGAGTCGCTGGACAAGCTCGAGCAGGCCGAGGAGGAGATTATCAACGCGCTGCGGGTGTACCGGAGAGTTCCCTTCGGGAAGGAGAACAACTTCGAGCTGGTGACCCAGGATACGTACAAGGAGAAGGTGGAGGAGATCACCGGAGTGATTTACATCGCGATGCTGGTGATTACGTCGGTGGGGCTGATGGTGGGGGGAATCGGGGTGATGAATATCATGCTGGTTTCGGTCACCGAGCGGACCCGGGAGATTGGGGTGCGCAAGGCGATCGGGGCCAAGAAGTCCAATATTCTGCTGCAATTTCTCACGGAAGCCACGACCCTGAGCGCCACCGGGGGGCTGATTGGGATCGTGATCGGGGTTCTTCTCGGGGTTGGTGTTAACAGCCTCGCGGGTTTTCCGCTGACGGTCTCGCTCTTCTGGATCCTGATCGGGTTTGCGGTGGCGGTTTCGGTGGGCATGGTGTCGGGCATGTACCCGGCGGTAAAAGCCGCCCGGCTGGATCCGATCGAGGCGCTTCGGTACGAGTAAATTCCCGTCTTTTCGAAAATAGTTTTTGATGTTGCCCCCCGGTCTGTGCGTCGGTAACTTGGAACAGCGATTTGACACCGGTCGTTTAATGAGTGTGATACAAGCGCATATCCGGGGCGGCCTGACCGCCCTTTTGTTGCTGCTGGTCTTAACGGCGGCGGAAGCGGCGGGGCAGCCCTTTATGCTGCGCAACGCGGTGCCCTCGGAAGATCGGAAGCTGATAGTCGATTACGGTGTATTTCCCTCCCAGGACCCGGGTCGGGTCCGACTCGAGATCTACTACCAGATATACAACTACGGTCTGGAGTTCCAGCGGGTCACCGACCAGCTGTTCCGGGCAAGGTATGTGGCCACGGTCCGAGTGATCGACGAAGACGCCGATACGGTTGTCCAGAGCGCGCGGCAGGAACGCGAGGCGACGGTTGACCAGTTGATCAAGACCAAGTCGACGGGGGACTTCCGGACGGCGCAGGTCAATTTTGATCTGGAGCCGGGGAAGTACGAACTGGGCTTTCTCCTTGAATCGGTCGGTTCGTCGTCGGTGCACAAGCGGGATTTCGATGTCGAGCTGAAGCCGTTCGACAGCAAGAATCCGCAGTTGTCGGATGTGGAACTGGTGCAGGCGGCGGGACCGATGCCCGAGGGGGATGTCCCGCAGGATTTCACCAAGGGAAAGCTCATGGTCGTGCCGTCCTTGACCGGTACGTTCAGCGCCGAGGAGCAGGGGAAGATGATGTTTTACCTCGAGATTCATCGGGGGAGCGATTCTTCGGGCGAGGTGACGATCGAGACGAGTCTCCGGCAGGATTCCAGGGGAATGGTCTACCGGGACAGCTTGACGGCATTGTTGGACGAGCGGGTCACGCGGCAGTTGCGCGAGATTTCGCTGGTGGATTTTCGGCCGGGCGAGTACGAGTTGACCGTATCGCTCCACGGCCGACGGTACAAGAAGCTCGACGAGAAGAAGGTGCCCTTCCGGGTGCCGTGGACGTCGAGCGCGATCCTCCGGCACGATTGGGATGCCGCGCTGGATCAGCTGGAGCTGATCGCCGACGGAAAAGATGTGAAGCCGATGCGGAAGATCGAAGATCTTGCCGAGCGCGTCAGGGCGATAGAGCACTTTTGGGCCGAGCGGGATCCGGATCCGTCGACATCGGTGAACGAGTTGAAGGTCGCATTTTACTACCGGGTCGATGCCGCCAACCGGCTGTTCTCGGTGCTCAATCGGGAAGGGTGGCGGACGGACCGGGGACGGGTTCTTATCCGGTATGGCGAGCCGGACCAGATCGACGACTATCCGCTGGTCCCGGATCGCTATCCGTACCAGGAGTGGCACTACTACCGTGACGGCCGGTATCGGAAGTTTGTTTTCGTTGATGTCAACGAGGACGGCGAGTACCGGCTGCAATATCCATACGACGGTCTCAATCAGAGGCCGGATTTCTGAGTTAGCCTGAAGGGACTTCATCCATGCAGCTCACACGATTGATTCATACAACCCTGGTGCTGTTGGTCTGTGCGTCGGGCGCAGTCCTGGGCCAGTCCGGGGACGGCGGTCTGACGATCTATGCGGGATCGGCGGTGTTTGCCGATCCGGCGTACGACTCCCTGGCGCTGGTGGAATTCCCGTTTTCGCTGACGCGCAGCGAATTCGAGTTCTTCCGGCCCAATGAGGCGGATAGTTTCCTCTATGCCCGGATCTTTGCCCAGGTGGATTTGCTGAATTCAGCGGGGGTTCCGCAGGACTCGGGATCGACGTACTTCTCGGTGCGGGTGGCCGATGAAGCCGAGGCTTCGGCTCCGGGAATCCGGCTGTTCAACAAGCTTATGCTGTTCGTGAAGCCGGGCATCTATACGGCCCGACTGACGGTGTACGATGTCGTCAGCAAGCGCACCGGTTCGGCGCTGCTGGACGAAATCGTGGTGGAACCGCCGGTGCGGGGGCAGATTGCCGTCGGCGGACCGATCATGGCGTATCGGGCGACCCCGGTTGCGGACACGCTGGCGGTGAACATGCGGCTGGTCCGGAACGGTTTTCTGGTGCTGCCCAATCCGGTCGGGGTGTTCAGCACGAGCGACAGCATGATGTACGTCTACGGCGAGGTGTACAACCTTCCGGCGGACGGGAAGGGCGAGGAGTTCCGACTGACGTTTGATCTGCTCGATGCCCAGGGGGTGCCAATTCGCACGATCAGCAGTCGAAAGCGATCGGCCGAGGGTGCGTCGGTGGCTTTCGGTGAGCCGATCGATATCCGGGGCTGGCTGTCGGGCGGGTACCGTCTCCAGGTAGTGGCCGATGATCCCTCGTCCGGTACGAGCGATACCTGTGGCATCCGCTTCGCGATCGTGGCGCCGGTGGCGTTCGCGGGTGAAGGGGACGACGACAGCAGCCTCACGCTGGAACAACAGGTGGCCCTAACCTGGTACCTGCTGACCCCGGCCCAGCGCCAGACGCTGGACAGGCTCGCGCCCGACGGGAAGCGGACTTTCGTGCAGCAGTACTGGCAGGAACATGATCCCACGCCGTCGACTCCGGTCAATGAGAACAAAGCCGAGATGCTCCGGCGGTACCGGTACGCCAACGACCGTTTTTCGGTGACCGAAACCGGCGATGACGGTTGGAGAACGGAGCGGGGCCGGATCTACATGACGTACGGTTTGTGGGACCAGGTGGACGATCGATCGATGCCAGTGACCGGGGTGCCGTACCAGATCTGGTACTACTGGCATATAGAGGAGGGAAAGTTTTTCGTCTTCGTGGACGATCGGAACAACAACGAATATCGCCTCGTGCATTCGAATGTCGACGGGGAGATTTACGACAAGAAGTGGGCGGAGATCATAGAGCAAGGTTTCCCGGACCTGAACGACGATATGTAGGCGGGACTGTCAGGACAGATACGAGAAGGCCGTCGACCCGGATGGATCGACGGCCTTTCTGTGTTTATACCGGTGGCTTCGGCCTGTACTAGCGGCCGCCGCCGAGCACATTGGTCGCACCGGCTTGATTGGCCACGCGCACGGTGCGCTTCACCGGGACGGTGAAACGGGTTTTGGTAGCCTCGGCACCGCCGGGCGCGGTAAGTTCGATCGTAAAGGACTTCTCGAACGAATTCCCGAAAGCCGATTCGAGCAGGGTCACCTTGCCGGTCACTTTCTGTCCCGGGCCAACCGACTTGGGCAGGTCAAGGCGGAAGTAGTCGCCTTCCGAGGCGATCAGGCTGATCTCCAGCGGCTGATCGGAAACGTTCTCGATACTGATCGGCGACTGGTCGATGACCTTTTCTCCGAGTTGCGACAGATCGACCTTGTACGGGTTGATGATAATCGGGTAGGTCGAGTCCGGGCGCGGGACGATATTGGCCATAATGCTCACGTGTTTGTCCGGCGGGCCCTCGTTGGTCTGGATGCTGGGCCGCTTTGTCACGCGCGAGGCGTAGGTCTTGGTATCGAATATGATCTCAATCCGGGTGCTGTCACCGACAGCAAGCTCCGTCTTTTCGAGCGGAGCCTTGGTGCAGCCTCAGCCAGGCACCACTTTGAGAATCTTCAGTTCATCGTCTCCCGTCGAGTAGAGCCAGAACGAGTGGGAGACGCTGGAGTGCTGCGGGACGAAACCGAAATCGAACGAGGATTCCGGAATTGTCAGGCGCGGGGCACTCAGGGCCGATCCCGCCACGATTGCTAAAGCTGCCAGGCCGAGGAACGTGATCTTACATCTCTTCATAGCGTACTTCGAGTCCACGTCTATGGGGTTTGTTCAGGTTTACCTAATATACAAACAAAACGGCGGGCTGTCGAGGTCATTCCGACTAGTAGAATTTCCTCCGGATAGGGACAGTCAGCCGCTGGATGTCGCGACTCCCGATGACAAATGTCACCGACGTGCTGAACTCCTCATTCTGGAAGGCCGGGCGGAGCGTGACAATGCCGGAGACTGTGCCGTTGGCCGGAATCGAGTCGGGCACTGTCAGTTCCACCTGCGGGGGGACGAGCGAGACCAACTGGACCGGGAGTGTCTCCCCGGAGTGGTTCGTCAGTTTGTACTCGATGCGGTCGACATTCTTCACCGCGGCACGGGAGAGTTCGAAACGAAACGGTTTGATGTTCGCCGGACGGGCGGAGTCGGGGTAGTCCCAGACCGTTCCGCCAAGGTGGACGCGCAGGGCCTCGTCGCTGCCGTTGTAGAAGATCATGGGGGATCTGAAGACAGAGCCTTGCGACCGCTTGATATCCCACTGAATACCGAGAAGAACGCTGTCACCGGGGGGAAGAACGGTCTTCTCCAGCTGAGTGACGGCGCAGGAACAGCCGGTCTTCACGGTGTCGATCGTAACGGTGTCCTGCCCGATCGACTTGAGCCAGAAATGGTGAGTGAGAACGGTTCCAGTCGGAATGGCGCCGAATTCAAACCGGTCGACCGGGGCAATCAGGCGGCTTTGGCCGTGGACGGAGACCGCCAGGGCAAAACTGAGTACGAGGATGCATGTCAGACGGTTCATCTTGCCTCTTATAGCTCTCTATAACTGGTTCGGTTCCAGCAATTTCTTCATAATAGGGTCGATCGCCGTCAGGGTCAATATACAATCAAAAGCGCTTCCGGCAGTAGGCTTATCGGCGGCCGCCTTGAGGCGAGGAAGGGTCCGACAAGAGCCTTTCAGGGCGTCTGGGAACGCTCCAGATCGAAGATCTTTCCGGGGTTAAGGATGTTACGGGGGTCGAACTGCAGCTTGATCTTCCGCATCAATTCGACCGAGTCCCGGTGGTGTTCTTGGAAGAGGCGTTTGTGACCAAGGCCGATTCCGTGCTCACCGGAGATGGTGCCGTCGAACTCGAGGGCTTTGCGGATGATCAACTCGTTGACGTCCCGGGCCGTGGCCCATTCGTCGGCATGGTCGCGACGGGCAAGCATGAGGGCGTGGAGGAGGCCCATGCCGACATGGCCGAACGTGTGGATCATGATGCCGTGGGAGGCGGCGGTGTCGTGGCAATAACCGACCATTTCAGCCAGCCGGGAGATAGGGAAGGCGATGTCGTTGCGGAGGATGGAATAGCCGGGGCGGCGGTGTTTGACGGCGTCGGTCGCCCAGTGGCGGATTTCCCAAGGGTTCTGGCCGTCGGCAAGTTCGATCCGGCTGCCGCCCAATTCAGTACAGATACCGCCGGCGAGCTCGGCGTTGGAATCCAGGACGGGTTTGGGGCCATGGTACTCCAGGAACAGGGAGGGGGCCTCGGTCAAGCCGTACCCTTTGAGCAGGTTAAGCGCTTCGATGACTTTGCGGTCGAGGAATTCAATAGCGGCGAGATCAAGGCCGTAGCGGCGGATTTCCGAGACGGCTTTGGAGGCCGAGATTTCGTCGGGAAAGACGAAGGCCTCTTTGCGGCGACCTTCGGGAAGGCCCGCGAGCCGGATGGTGACGGCGCTGATTATGGCGAGCGTGCCCTCGGAGCCGCTGATCAAGTCGACCAGGTTGTAGCCGGAGGAGCGTTTGATGGCGCGGTCGCCGAAGGTCAGGATCTCGCCGGTGCCGGTGACAACGTTGAGGCGGAGGACATAGTCGCGCGTGCCGCCGTATTTGACGGAGTAGATGCCGCTGGCGTTGGTGGAAACCATGCCGCCGATAGAAGCGACATCGCCCGAGCCGCCGGGGGAGGGGGGGAAGAAGAGGGCGTCGGTCTTCAAGCGATTGTTTAGATGGTCGTAGAGAAGCCCTGGTTGTACTTCGACTTGCAAATCATCGGGCCAGTAGTTGAGGATTGCGGTCATTCGGCTGACATCCAGCACGATACCATTGGCTACCGGGACAGCCGAGCCTTCGAGGGCGCTGCCGCCGGCGCGGGTCGTTATCGGCACATGGTACTGGTAGCAATGGGTCACGATTGCGGCGATCTCTTCAATCGAGGTCGCCCAGATGACCGCACGGGGGATAACCGCCGCCGTCGTCGACTCATCCTGGGCCGCAACCCGGAGGTGATCCGGGTGGACGGAGAACCGGTCGGCGGGCACCAGGGCGGCGAGTTCAGTCAGAAACTGGTCGTTGGCCATCTCAAATCCCGGCTTACTGCAGATGTTTGGCCGCCTGGTAGAAAGGATCCCACGAGGGGAGGACCATCGGCTTCTGATCCAGTTTCCTGCGGTCGGCATCGGAGAGGAGGTCTTTGCGAATGACGGCGAGATACACGTTCATGTCAAACCAGTCGTTATACATGGTCCAGTAGCCGTCATCGCCGGGTTTGTCCCCCCAGCTGTTGGCGACGAGCCACTTGACCGGGGAGCCGTCGGCGGCGGTATCGACTCCGACGAGGGTCATGGCGTGGTTGGGATAGGAGTCGCCGAGGGTGATGCGGTCGGCTTTGGCGATGTCGAACGACATGCCGAGGGTACCCGCGAAGTCGTAGATGCCGAGGCGGAGGACGCCGGAGTCGTTGAAGTTGTCGACGCCGACATCGCAGGCGAACCACACTGCCTGGGAGTCAAGCAGTGCTTTCAGACAGTAGTCCTTAACGGCGTCGATGGAGAGGTTTAGCAGAGTGAGGTCTTCCCGGTCGGCCATGTTGCGGCTGCCCTGAATCTGATACAGCGAGTCGTACCCCTTGCCGGGGTGATTCATCAGGACAGCGTATTCGGGGATGGGACCGCCGATGAACTCGTCGTAGAACGATTTTGGGGTATAGGTTTTCGGGTCGGTGATAGTCGAGTCATTGACCTTGTAGCGGTAGACAAATTCTTTCGGAGGGCGGCCGTAGGCGAAAACGAGCAGCTGGTAGATTTCGGCCAGCATCTGCTCCTTGCGCTGGCGGAGCTGATTTTCGGAGGCACCTTCGGTATGCGCCCGGCGCAGTTCGGCGGCAAAGCCCTTGAGCTTGCGTTCGGCGAGAGAATTGACTGTGCCGGTATTGGAGGATTGCTTGGATTCGGGCATGGCGGTGATCGGCACGACACCGTACTTCTCGATCAGACCGGTGGCGTAGTGCCACCAGCCGCCGTCGCCAAATGGGCCATCAAGCGCGACCATCAGCTCCCGATCGTACAGCGGCCGCTCGCGCAGGCGAATCATTTCCTCGAGGAAGAAGTTGGCCTTCTCCATCTTGTCCCAGAACGTCAGGTAGGGCTGGGAGAATTCGAAGCGGGAGAGGTCGAGTTTCTTGCAGACGCCCGGGGAGAAGCAGTTCAAGCCGGCGAACAGCCAGCACCGGCCGGAGCCGGCCTGATTGGTAATGCCGGTGGATTTGAGGCGGACATTAAAGAGGTTGTCGAAGGCACAGACCTTTTCCCGGCAAAGGGAAAGGGCTTTGATATCGTTATTGGTGACCGCGTTGATGGTGGCCGGCGAGAAGCCGACGGCATCGAAGGTGGCCTGGATGCGGTTGATGAGGACGGGATCGAGGCCGCGACTATCGGCGGCGGCGAGTGAGAGGCCGCTCATCAGAGCGAGAAACAGGGTGGTCAGGACGAGTGGACGCATGGGGCATTCTCCCTTTTCGCGGGTCGCAGTATTTTGGCCAATGTAATGCGAAAACGGGGATGGTGCAACGGATTGTATGGGATTCCCGGGCAGATCAGCGCCGTATGTGGACATCGACCTTCCCGCCACCGGAGGTGGCGAACGAGGCCTCTTTGAGGCGGCCGGAACCTTCCCAATAGAGGAAGGGGCCGGAGGTAAAGGTGGCGTCGGTGAAGAATCCGTAGATGAGCAAGCGCGTCTCACCGTCGATATAGGACTCGTACAGGTCAAGCCGCTTGTTGTACAGATGGGGCGAGACCCGGCCGGAGAACACGAGGCGGGCGGCTACGAGCGTATCAGCAGTGGTCAGCAGGAGTTCGTTGTCCTCAAACGAGAGGTCGACCCGGGCAGGTCTCGGAGCCGGGGGAGCGAACGGGTTGCTTTTGGCAGACGGGGCGTCCAGTGCGAGCACGTTGGCCGGAGTATACTCCCCGAGCACGGCGCGCATAAGGAGGACGAGGTCTTCGACTGTCCCCGGACGGCTGTCGCGGTTCATGTCGGTGGCTTCAAGGGCGGCGCGACGGAGGGTGGTGTCGCCGAAGAGGAGGTACTTGGCAAAGATCCAGGAATCCTCAATCTCGTACGGGGTGCCGTTGAGATTGATGTCGCCCCGCAGGTCGGGTTTGCATCCGGCGGCAAACGTGATGCCGCCGTTGACCAGATTGATGTATGGCACAGGAGAGTTTTCAGCCATAGAAACGCAGCCGGAGGGGGGGCCGAAAAATCCGGGAAGGGTGGTGCGGCTGCCAGAGATCTCCCAGCCGGTGGGTTCGAAGACGCGCTGGGCGATCGTCTCGACTTCGTCGTGGGGCATGGGCATGATCGAGGCCGGGACGGAGATCCGGTTATCGTAGCAGGACAGCCAGTAGAACCGGATGGGGGAGTAGGTGCAGGTCCACTGGCTGCCGGCAACGACCTGGAATTTCATGGTGAACAGGGTGACCGGCTTCGGCTCGAGGGTATAGCAGGCGGGGAGGTGGTCGAGGTTCAGGCTGGCGGCGGCGCTGACGCGGATGGTGTCGGTGGTGCGGTTGTATTCGTCGCGAGGGCCATTGCGCCCGGAGCGCCAGGCGAAGTACTCCCAGTCGCACAGGTTGCCGAGGTCGCCGGGAGTGATGCTCTTGATTTTCAGGGGGCCGTTTTCGTAGGCGATAAGGAAATCGAAACCGGACATGTTGGCCCAGCCGGCCTGGAGCGCGACGTTGACCGAGATTTCGTCGCGGCTGGTGGTGAGGTTCACCCGGTCGATGCGGACAGTAAACGGCTCCAGCGACTGGGAGGAAGCGCTGGAGCCGGTGAAAATCAGAACCAGAATCGATAGCAGCGCGAGGTGAGACACTCCGCGTGGAGTCGGACGGGTCATTTCAACAGCACCATTTTACGGGTCCGGGTGTGGTCATTGCTGCTGACACGATAGTAATAAATACCGCTGGAGGCAACAGCGCCGTTGTCTGTGTGGCCATTCCAGGTGAACTGGTGGTTGCCGGCGGGGTAGGCGGCGGTGCGACGGTGGACGGACTGGCCGAGGGCGTTGAAGATTTCGAGCGTGACCTCGCCGGATTGGGGGAGGTCGAAGGGGATGACGGTTTCGAGGTTGAACGGGTTGGGGTGGTTCTGGTAGAGGAAGAAGGAGGCGGGGAGGGGGGGCTCGGGATCATCTATGCCGGTTGGCACCAGAAGGATTTCGTTCACGGAGGCGCCCGAGTCCGTAACGGCGGACAGTTCTCGGATAGCGGCCGGGTGGTCGAGAGTCATGAGATCGCCGGCATGAATGGACTCACCCGCGGAGAGCGCTGAAATGAGACAACGCGTGAGGTCTGCATTCTGGTCGTAGGAATATGCCATGTGCTCACGTGCTACGTTCATGGTCGGCACCACAGAGCCATCAAAGATGATGTAGATAGCGCCCAGCGGCACCTCCGGATCGACGCGGATGGTTGACCCGCTGACGAGAAAGTGGGCGCTCGGTGTATCGGGAGAAACAGGGGGAAGGGGATGTCCGACTACGAAGTAAGTCAAGTAAACGAGATCCTCCAGAGACCATTCGAAGCCATCCTTGTTAGCATCGCTCGCCTTCATCTGGCAGACTGAATCCGTGAGTATGCGTGGGCCATAGAGGAGGCCATCGACATAGAGTACAACATCGGCAATTTCACATTGAGTGCCGTTGAGGTTCAGGTCACCTGCCTGGCAGCGGTCGACGCTGTCGGAACAGGCGATGTCGATGCCGCCATTGTAGAAGTTCACTAGGCGCAATGGCCGAGATTGGGGATGGAAATCATCGATGAGGCAGGAATCCGGAACACCGGTAGTTCGCGGGAATGGCTCGCCCCCATCCGGTAACAAGAAGAAGGGGCGGTGCTCGTTCGTGGAGTCAATGTCGTAAACGTACCGCGAAGTAGCAAGCGATTGACCATACGGGTTTACGTCCCAGTCGTCGTGGTAGGAGAATAGGTTGTCGCCACAGTCGATCCACCAAAATCTAATCGGCTGCCATGTGCATTTGTAGGTGCTATCGTCACTTATGAGGAAGTCCAAGGTCGCCAGAGTAAAGGGTGCGTCGGCAGCAAAGCAGGATGGGTGGGCGCTGCCGTTGTTAGTTTCGGCGATACCGACGATACGCAACATGCCTGAGGGGCAGCGACCGTTGCAGTTGCCACTGGCGCCATAGCGGTACGTGAAATACTCCCAGGCGCACTCATCATAGATTTCGCCCGGAATGGCTGTCTGGAAAGAAAGAACGGCGGCGTTATAACCGATAAGCACGTCGAAGCCCCAGAGAGCCATGGCATTCTCGGTGGCCGTAATGTCAATCCGTTCGTGAAAGCCCTGTGGAGCGCCAAAGGAGTGCCCAATCGAAAGGGAGATCAGCGCGTCATAATCATGGAGATACCCGAACGTGCAGTAAGCTGTGTCAACAAGATCACTGGCGCCAATGGTGATACTGAATTGTGTGCCCAATTCTGACTGGTGGATGGTCATCTGGAAGCGGCCAGTGCCGGGGTCAAATAGGTAACCGTTCAACGGAGTGGGATTGACTTCCTGGACGAACAGCCGGGGGACCACGTCGCCTGAGTCCGGATCGATGGCAGTGACAGTGGTCGAAAACTCGAGCGGGCTGTCCGCATGGGCTACTTGGACAACATCGCACGGCGAATTCACGAACTCAGGCGGAGAATTCTCAATCACTTTCACCCAGAAGCGGCAGTTCTGGTCGCCGGTGGTTGAGGCATCACCGTAGACGGCGGCGAGTTCGAATTCAAACTCACGCCCCGCGTCTTCAGGACGGGCCCGAAACCAGAACACACCGTCTCGGTACGATCCGGGGCGAGAATAATCCGAGCTTACCAGCTTGTAATAAATGCCGGCAGAAAGCTCAGGGTACTCCGGGTCGACGGCATGAAGCTGATATCTGATCTGCGATCCCACGGAGGCATAAAGGGTCTCCGGGCAGTTGGTGAACTGAGGAACAAAAGGGGGCCGAGTATCGATGACCACCGTTCCGTGATAAGTGAACGGGCCGGATGTGAGTTCATAGGTCACGACGAATTTCTTGCCATTGTCTGCAGGGAGTAGTGTGACGACAAGAGAGGAATCAATAAACGTGATGCTCCCGGCTGGTTCTGGATCGATTTGGAAAACCGAAACAACCGGATGGTCGCAACTATCGGGCTCGCTGATCCGATAGGGGAGAATTGTCAGCCCCGGCGCATCAACGCGATACACTGGGACATAGCCGTAGTCCGATAGTGGCGGTTGGAGCCAAATGAGCTTGCCAAAGTTATCGCGGTACCATGTCCACACGCGGCAGTAGTTCTCGGGAGTAGTCTCGAGGTTGGTGTTGTTAATGTATGCGGCAACGGTGACATCATACGCCCTCGCAGTATCAGCGGGTTCCGGGTACCACACCCAGCGACCAGACTTTTCGTCAATGGTGCCGCATCCGCCGACAAGTCGGTAGCGTACGCGGCCCTGGGCATGCGGCTGGTTCGGAATTATGGCGCGGAACTGCCTGACGATGGAATCGTCACAATGCGTAGCTCGCACCGACCCAGGACAATCTACGAACACCGGCGGCTGCAATTCATCAGGCGGAACAGCGAAAACCGACGAGGCGAGCAGGAGGATGCTCGCGGTCAGGAGCAAACGGACAATCATGTGCTGAGACATAAGAACCCCATCCCCAAGTGCTATAGTCAGAATAGTATTGTCAGACCGTTAATCAAATGTGCTATCATCGACAAAGATAGCGAAGTTCGCCAATATGTCAACCGGTATTCGGCCGGTATTCGGTGCGCCCTTGAGCCGCCTTGCCCAAGAGACGAAAGGGAAGGGGGTTCCGTCTATCTGGAGCAGCCAAAAAACTGTTTTCACAACGAGGCTAAATGCCTACATTACAGCCCGACAATGCCCGACCGAAGTAGTCGGACATTCCGGGTCGCGCAGAGTAAGTCTAAGATGTGCGGCGTGACCCAACGACTGGCATCGGCAGGAACCCATATCGGAAGTATAGAAGGACCATGGCCAAAGAGGACAAGAAGAAGCTGCAGAAGGTGAAGCCGCAGGTGCTGAAAGGCTTCCGCGACTACCCGCCCGAAGAACAGATCGCCCGGGAGAATATGCTCGCCAAATGCCGCGAGGCGGTTGAACTGATGGGCTTTCTGCCGCTGCAGACGGCATCGCTCGAATTCGCCGAGACTCTCCTTGGTTCGCATTACACCCGGGACAATCTCTCCGAGCTGTTTGGATTTCACGGCCCGGATGAGGTCGATATGGCCCTGCGCTACGAGTTCACCGTGTCGCTGGCGCGTTTTGTGGCGGGGAATCCGACTCTCGCGCTGCCATTCCGCCGCTACCAGTACGGGAATGTCTGGCGGGTCGACAAGCCGGGACCGGGACGGTTCCGGGAGTTCATGCAGTTTGACATTGATATAGTCGGGACCAAGAACTTGCTGGCCGACGCCGAGATAATTGCCGCGATGGTGACTACGCTGGATCATGTCGGGATCAAGAACTTCCGGGTACGCTATTCGACTCGTAAGTTGCTTAACGGCCTGGTGCACTTCGCGGGTATTCCCGATGCTGTCGGGCCGGATGTCATGCGGGTCATCGACAAGCTCGAAAAGCAGGGGCGGGAAGCGGTGATCTTGGAATTGGGTCCCGGTCGGACCGATTCCTCGGGGGACAAGATCCCCGGCCTGAACCTGTCCGACAACCGGATCGCGCAGATCGAGAAGTTCCTCGATGTCGCGCTGGTGCACGATCGGGATCAGTTGCCCGAGGCCGAACGTCTGCTCGGCGATATTCCGGCCTCGCAGGAGGGAATCGAGGAGTTGCGAGCGATTGAAAGCTACCTCTCGGCCATGCAGGTGGACCGGAGCAAGACGGGGATTGACCTGACGATCGTGCGGGGACTGGGTTACTACACCGGTCCGGTCTTCGAGACGACGCTGTTGGATCTGCCCGAGTACGGCTCGGTATTTTCGGGCGGCCGCTACGACAATCTGGTGGAGCGGTTCATCAATCAAAATATCTCCGGGGTAGGGGCGTCGATCGGGATCGACCGCCTGTTGGCGGCGTTGTTGAAATTGCAGGCCCTTGATTTGCAGCAGGCGACCTCGCAGGTGATTGTCACGACAATGGATCAGGACAAACTGCCGCAGTACCTGGAGATGCTGCACGAGATCCGGGCGGCGGGGATACCGGCGGAGGTATACTCCGGCGATACGCGCAACCTGACCAAACAGATCAAATACGCGGATAAAGTAGGGATCCGGCTGGCGGTGATTGTTGGGTCGGAGGAGTTTGAGCAGTCATTGGTCACGGTGAAGAACCTTGAGGCGGGGCGGGTCAAGGCCCAGCAGGTTCAGGACCGCGAGCAGTGGCTCAAAGCGGAAGAGATCCAGGAAACGATTCCGCGAGGGCAATTGATCGACTACCTCATGCGCTGCCTGGGTCGGTAAGCGATCGGGGCGGCAGCACCTTGTCCTCTCACGGCGTCGGACCGGACGTGACTGCGGTGACAGCCTAACCGACGGCCGCGTTTCGCCGGACTGAAGCGAAAAGGAGGCGCCATGTCCGAACACATCCTCATCGGGTTTGTCAGCATTATCGTGCTGGGCATTTTCGCTCAGTGGCTGGCGTGGCGGCTGAGTCTCCCGGCGATCCTGGTACTGCTGATTTTCGGGATCGCGGCCGGACCGGTGGCGGGGATTCTGAATCCGGATGAGGTCTTTGGGGAGCTCTTGTTCCCGGTCATCTCGGTATCTGTGGCGCTGATCCTGTTTGAAGGGAGCCTTAGGCTCAAATTCCGCGAGCTGCAGGAGGGGGGGCCGCTGGTTGCGCGTCTGACCAGTTTCGGCATCATCATTACCTGGGTGCTGGCGGCGCTCGGAGCTTACCACATCATGGGTTTCAATCGTCAGATCGCGGTGCTCCTCGGGGCGGTGCTCACGGTGACCGGCCCGACCGTGATCATTCCGCTCCTGCGGCAGGTCAGGCCGGTGGGGATGCTCGGCTCGGTGGCCAAGTGGGAGGGGATTGTCAACGACCCGATCGGTGCGATTCTGGCGGTGCTCACGTATGAGATCATCGTGTCGGGATCGGGGGAGGTATCATCGGTTCTGGCGGTCGGGGTGATGAAGGCGCTCGTTCTCGGCTCGCTCCTGGGCCTGGTAGGTGCGGCGCTCATCGTGATCCTGCTGCGGCGGTACCTGATTCCCGATTTTCTGCAGAATCCGATGGCGACGATGCTTGTGGTGATCGTCTTCGTGGCCTCGAACGCGATACAGTCGGAATCGGGGTTGCTGGCGGTGACGGTCATGGGGGTGGCGCTGGCCAATCAGCGCTATACATCGATCCGCCACCTCAGCGAGTTCAAGGAATCCCTCCAGGTGCTGCTGATTGCGAGCCTGTTTATCATCCTTGCGGCGCGCCTTCCGGTGGAAAATCTCCAGCTCGGCAACTGGCAGGAGTGGGTCTATATCGCGCTACTGATCCTGGTGATTCGTCCGGCAGCGATATTCGCTGCGACAATTGGTGCGGGCGTATCCACGGCGGGGCGGGTGTTCCTCTCGTGGCTGGCGCCCAGGGGGATTGTTGCAGCGGCGGTGGTCTCGGTCTTTGCGCTGCGCCTCGAGGAAACCGGTATCGAAGGAGTGGACCGCCTGGTGCCGCTGATGTTCAAAATCATCTTTGTGACAGTCATGGTGTATGGGATCACGGTGCCGCTCCTGGCGCGACGGCTGGGAATCGCGAAGCCGAATCCGCAAGGTGTGCTGTTTGGCGGGGCCCAACCGTGGGTCCGTGAGGTGGCCCAAACGCTGGCAGCTGAGGGGATCCCTGTGGCGCTGGTCGATTCCAACTGGGTGAACGTAACCGCCGCACGACAGGCGGGACTGACGGCCCACTACGGGAATCTGTTGTCCGAGGATTTTGTCGCCGGCATTTCACTGGAAGACATCGGTTCGTTCGTGGCGGTTACGCCGAACGACGAAGTCAATTCGCTGGCCGCAATCAGCTTCGCCGAGATTCTCGGGCGTTCGGCGGTATACCAGTTGTTGCCCGAGCCCGCCAGGGAGCGGGAGCAGATCCAGGACGATATGCCCTCCCACCTTCGGGGGCGCCTGCTCTTCGGCCCAAAATCATCGCACCGCCAGATGGAACTCCGGCAGGCGCAGGGGGCGGTCGTGAAGCGAACCAGGATAACCGAAGACTTCACCATGGACCAGTTCTGGAAGCGGTATGGGGATGAAGCGCTGCCGCTGTTTGTCATTACGCCATATCGGGAGCTGCGGGTGGTTACGGCCAATGATCCGCCGTCGATTCGGCGGGGGGACAGTCTGGTCAGCCTTGTTCGGCCCGGGGACCAATGGCAGGGGGAGAGGCCGGCGTGAGATCGCATTCGGGGCCCTTCTTTTGACATTTGCCGGCCGGGCCATTTCTCGTATACTTCCGTCTGAATAGAGGAGGTAAAGCGAATGCCGAGAGAACGTTTCGGCTCCGAGCGGCGCCGTCATAAACATACCGATTACGCTGTACAGACGGGCATGCTTGATGAGAACGATCTGATGGCCCTGATCGACCGTCTGACGGAGCCGGCTTTCCTGCTCGTCCTTGATTCGGTCACCGATCCGCACAACTTAGGAGCCTGCCTCCGGTCGGCGGATGCGGCAGGGGTGCATGCGGTGGTGGTACCGAAGGACCGGGCAGTGGGGCTGACGGAAACCGTGCGTCACGTCGCCAGCGGTGCAGCCGAGCACATTCGGGTGGCGGCGGTCACCAACCTAGCGCGAACCATCGAGCAGTTAAAGGAGGAGGGAATCTGGGTGGTCGGGACAACTCACGCAACCTCCCGCGTCGTGTATGATGTCGACCTGACCATACCGGTGGCGCTCGTGATGGGGAGCGAGGGGAAGGGGATGCGGCGGCTGATCGCGGAGTCGTGTGACTTTCTGGTCAAGATTCCCATGCTGGGGCATGTCGAGAACCTCAACGTTTCGGTCGCGGCCGGCGTGTGTCTGTTCGAGGTGGTCAGACAGCGGCGGGGGAAGAACGCGGAGCCGGGACCGCAGGGGTAGTTGAATTTCCATTGCCTCTCCAAGGATAGCCTTGTATCTTGGTCGCCGGAATCAACCCCTTTGAAGGCTACAACGACCTATGCAACCGATACTCATTGCCGGGACGAGCATTGTCATCGTGGCGCTTCTGTGCTACAGTCTCGGCATAATCACCGAACAGCGGAAGCACCGGGTCACGCGGTTCGTCCTGACCGCCCTGACGATCGGCGCGCTCTGCGACATCACGGCGACAATCTGCATGATTCTCGGCTCGACCAATCCCTGGTACACGCTGCACGGCCTCCTCGGATATTCGTCGCTTGCGGCCATGCTGACGGACACGGTTCTCCTGTGGCGACACCGTCTCGCCAACGGTGACGCACCGGTCGGGCGTGGCCTGCACCTCTATTCGCGGGTTGCGTACGTCTGGTGGGTGCTGGCGTTTATCACCGGCGGGTTGCTAGTGGCAGTGAACCGGGCGATCTGATCGGTCGAAGGACCGTTTCGTGGTCTAATTTTATCCGGAACCGACAGACTGCCGACGTGTTACAACGAGCATGTCAAACAGGAATTCACCAACAGGAGGAATTGTCATGCTCAAGCGACTTTCGCTATCATTGGCTGCTCTCGTTATCGCCGCCGGCGCCGTTTCGGCGGCCGAGTGGAAAATTGACCGTACCCACTCATCGATAGGTTTCCAGGTGCGGCATATGGTGGTGTCAAAAGTACCCGGGACCTTCACGGACTTCACCGGCACCGTCCAGGCCGAGCCGACGGCAGATGGGCAGATCGACCTGGCGAAGGCTCAGGTATCGATGACGGTGCAGACCGCCTCGATCAACACCGAGAATGAAAATCGGGACGAGCACCTGAAGAGCGCTGACTTTTTCGACGCTGCCGCGCACCCGGAGCTCACGTTCACGTCGACTAAAGTCGTGCCTCTCGATGGCGGCAAGTTTCAGCTGGTCGGCAATCTCACCATGCGCGGCGTGACCAAGGAGGTCACCTTTGACGGCGAGTTCAACGGCGTGGTCACAGACCCCCGCGGCAACACCAAGGCTGGTTTTTCGGCTCGCGGATCGATCAACCGTCAGGATTTCGGCGTGTCGTGGAGCAAGGCTCTGGACAACGGCGGTCTGGTAGTCAGCGACAATGTTGATATCATCATCGAACTCGCGGTAGTCCAGGCCAAGCCGGAGGCGCAGCAGGGGTAATCGGCCTCCCGGATTCAGACATAGGAAAGGCCTGCCGTGCGGCAGGCCTTTTTCATAGTCGTCATCGGGCCAAAGTCTTATCCGAGCCGGCGCATCAATCCGATCACTTTGCCGGCGATGCGAAACTCGTCGGACTTCCTGTCCACGTATATCGGCTCGAAATCGTCGTTCTCCGGCTGGAGACGGATGCGTGTGCCTTCCGGGAAGTAGCGTTTCACCGTGGCTTCGCCTCCGATGATCGCGACAACTATTTCCCCGGCTTGGGCGATGCGCTGTTTCTTCACGAGCACCAGGTCGCCATCGAGAATGCCGGCGTTACGCATGGAATTTCCGACCACCCGGAGGGAAAAGGAGTCCCCCTTGGGCAGGAAAGAGGCATCGACCGCGATTTCCCCTTCGATATTCTCAGTCGCATCGATAGGCACACCGGCCGGTACAGCGCCGACCAGCGGCACACGGAGGATGTTGGTGGCAACGTTCCGGGTGAGGCCGAGGCCGCGGGAGATATTGCGTTCTTTCCGAAGGTAGCCCTTCTTGATGAGAGCGGTCAGGTGGGTTCGCACGCCGTTGGTGGAACGGATGCCGAACTTCAGGCCGATTTCACGAATGGTCGGTGGATGACCATTGGCCGTGAGCTGGCCCTCTATGTACTCCAGAATCGCCCGTTGCTTGTCGGTTAGTTCAGCTTTCATAGCGTTCTTGGTCCTCATATCTGCGCGTTATAACCACATTAGTGCCCATCTGTTCAGTTGTCAACGCCAAATGTTCGGGAAAGCAGCGTAATGTGATACTGACAGGCACACGCGGTTCGCGTTCGGCGGAAACCGGCCGATAGAAAAACGGCCCCAAAAAGAATTCGGGGCCGTCTGAAGATTCAAGATGAGCAATAGATGATCGGGTGGCTAAGCTTCCTGTTTGGCCGCCTTGGCCTCCTCGATCACTTTCTGTGCGGCTTCGTGCGGGATATCCTCATAATGGGAGAATTCCATCGTGTAGACGCCCTGACCCTGGGTCATCGAGCGCAGGTCGACCGAGTACTGGTACATTTCGGCCTGCGGCACCTGTGCGCGAATGCGCTGATTAGGCCCCTCCGGATCCATGCCCGCGATCTTGCCACGGCGCGACGAAAGGTCGCCCATGACGTCGCCGGTGAATTCGTCCGGCACGAGGATTTCGACGCTGTAGATCGGTTCGAGCAGGACCGGTTTGGCCTGCATGAAACCCTCCTTGAAGGCCATCAGTCCGGCGATCTTGAAGGCCATATCGGAGGAGTCGACTTCGTGGTAGGAGCCGTAAAAGACGGCGACGCGGACATCGACCACCTGGGAGTCAGCCAGACCACCATGCGCCAGGGCTTCGGTGACGCCCTTTTCGATGGCCGGAATGAACTTACCGGGGATCACACCGCCCTTGATTTCATCAAGGAACTCGAAACCCTTACCGCGTTCATTCGGCTCAAGGCGCAGGTGGACATCGGCAAACTGACCACGGCCACCCGATTGTTTCTTGTGGCGGTACTGGGTCTCGGATTTCCCTCGGATTGTCTCGCGGTAGGGAATCTTCGGCCGGACCAGTTCGACATCAACGCCGTAGCGCTTCTTAAGTTTTTCTGTCAGGAGCTCAATGTGAGTGGCACCCTGGCCAACGATGACCATCTGCTTGAGCGCGCCGTCGTGGATGAGGCGGAACGTCGGGTCTTCCTGGTTGAGCTTGGCCAGGCCCATACCGATTTTTTCCTCGTCCCCTTTGGACTTCGGCTGGATGGCGACATCCATAACCGGGTTGGGGTACTTGATCGGCAGCATCTCGACCTGGAGGTTGCCGCCGGCGAGAGTGTCATTGGTGCTCGTGTTTTTGAGCTTAACCAGCATGCCGATATCTCCGGCGACTATCTTGCTGATCTCGGTACGGTTCTTGCCCTGCTGGGTGTAGAGCTGGGAGGCCCGTTCGCCGTTGCTCGTGCGCTGGTTGGTCAGGTCCATACCGGAAGTCAGGCTTCCGGAGTACATCCGGAACAGGGCCAGTTCGCCGAGGTGGCCTTCGGTAATCGTCTTGAAGACAAACAGGACCGGTGGCGCATTCGGATCACAGGGCACGGTAACAGCTTCATCGCGACCGCTGCGCTTGGCTTTGACCGGGGGCATCTGATTCGGGGAGGGGAGGTATTCGACCATGAAGTCCAGGAGCGTGGAAACGCCCCAATTCTTGCCGCCCGCTCCGACCAGGATGGGATAGAGCTTTCCCTGGGCGATGCCGTTGCGGAGGCCGTTGCGGACATCCTCATCGGGCAGGGTCCCCTGGTCGAAAAACTTCTCCATCAGGGCATCACTTGCTTCGGCTGCGACCTCAATCAGGGCCTCGCGCTCTGCCTGAGCGGTATCTTTCAGATCGGCCGGAATTTCGATTTCCTTGGACGATCCGTCGGCCGTGAACTCGTACGCCTTCATGTGGAGGAGATCGATCACGCCGCGGAATTTGTCCGCCTCGCCGATTGGAATCGCGACCGGCACGGCATGGGTTCCGAAGACGTTCTGGATCGAATCGATCGTGGTCTGCCACTTGGCGTTTTCGATTTCGATCTTATTGACGAACAGGAAGCGGGCGAGCGGATAGTCGGCTACGGAACGCCAGTGCAGCTGGGTGCCAACCTCGACGCCCGAGGTGGCGTTCACCACGAAGCAGACGGCGTCGGACGCCTTGGCGGCGGCGAGGTATTCGCCGGTGAAATCGAGGTGCCCGGGGGCATCGAACAGGTTGATTTTGCAGTCTCTCCACGGCGCCGCGAGCAGCTTGAGCTGCAGGGAGGTTCGGCGGGCCATTTCGCTGTCGGTGTAATCCAGCAGCGAGGAACCGTCGTCAACCCGGCCGATGCGGTTGTTCACGCCGCTGGCGTAGGCCACGGCGTCGGCCAGGCTGGTTTTGCCGCATCCCCGCTGCCCCGCCAGGCAGATATTACGGATTTTGTCAGTTGGATATTCCTTCACCGGGTATCCTCCAAACCTCTATTGATTCAAAGATTCTCAATCATCTTTTCAGGTCGCGACCGGGTAACCCGGAAAAATCGCGAAATTGATTAATACCAAAAAGGGGACTCAAAGTCAACGGGTTTGGACCCGGGCATGGAATAAATACTGGGGCCGGAGGAGAGGGTTGGGGAAGAGCCGGGGGACGCCAATCCAGGGAATCTGTCCCTTTGAGTCCATGTACGATTCTGCCCGTAACGATCAGAGCCCCCGTGGGGGGGCTCTGAAGGTAAGGACCAAGGTGGTGCTGAACTACTTCAGCAGGACCATCTTTTTAGTCTGCGAGAAGCTGCCCGCTTCGAGGCGGTACAGGTAAATCCCGCTGG
>JBGSIV010000179.1:0-27642 GCA_041742355.1 Candidatus Zixiibacteriota bacterium | reverse complement strand
AATGACAAAACTGATTCGTTCATCACGCATGGTCGCTGTCCTAAACGGCATATCCTGGCTCCTCTGTAAGTAACCCAAGATAGCCAACCTGTATACCATGTCTTGAAAGAACATGTATACTATGTCATGATAGCGTACACGTAGGGCACGACCCTTCAGCGGTCGTGCCACATCCTGTAGGGCAGGTGGCCCTCAGACTCCTGCCACCGCCACCCTGAGCCGACACGACGTCACCCTGAACGGACTCCACGTCACCCTGAGCGGAGTCGAAGGGTGACGGACCGGTAGGTCAAGCACGGCTCCGCGTGCTTGACGGAGACGACGCTGAATTGATCATGTCAAGCACCGAAACCGGTGCCCGGGTGCCCCACCGCTTGCGGTGGGAGGAGATTCTTGATATTCTTTTGTGGCCCACCATTTATGGTGGGTTGCTCTCAGGATAAGAGCAGGAAGACAGAGCACGGTCTACGACCTGGTAACCCGCAGCTCTGCTGCGGGCAGCTTAGAATGCACTACTACTCGACCTGGACGGGTCGCCCACAGCTTGCTGTGGGATCGGCAAGCGTACTAATCATACCCTCACTCCCCCTCCACAAACCGCTTCAGATACGCGTTCAAATTGATCTTCCGCCCCGTCAGCCGAAGCTTCCGACGAATCAGCTCCCGGTACTTCTGCGCCGTCGGCAGCGACAACCCCAGCGCCGCCGCCGCATCCTCCGTGCGGTACCCCTTGCCCAGCAGCAGCGCCACCTCCTGCTCCCGCTTCGTCAGGTCGCTGAACCGCGCCTCGATCTTGTTCAGCAGGGGAGAGGCGATGTTCTCCAGCTCCTGTTCGGCCAGCTCGATATTCAGGAGCAGTCTCCGGTCGCGCGTCTGCCGCTTCAGGCGCCGCAGCACGGGGCGCAGCGCTTTCTCGATATTGAGCGCCACGATCGTCTTGACTTCCTGCTGCCTGGCCTCTACCTGCGCGATCACCTCGTTGAGCGCCGTATGCTTCCGCTCCAGCTGCGCAAACGCCTCCCGCAATTCCTTCTCCGCTCTCACCCGGTCGCGAATGTCGATACCGATCCCGATCTGCAACTCGTCCCACAACGTCACGTTGTACCACGAACTCCGCACGACCTCCCCCGATTTCGCCCTCGCATCGAAATCCCCCCACTGCCCGTGCTGCGTCGTAATGAACCGCCACACCCCCTCGCGGTACGCCGGGTCGGGAAACATCTTCTCCATCCCGCGACCGTCCGCCAGATCCTCCACCGTCCACCCCAGCGTTTTCTCGTACGCCGGATTCAGCATGAGCGACTTCCCGTTCAGATCGTATATCGATATCATTACCGGGATGCTGTCCAGAATCGCCTGCAACACCTTCCGCTCCCGCTCCAGCCGCTCCTCCCACTCCTTGCGCTCCCGGACATCGATCCCGATCCCGATCATCTTCCCGTCGGCCAGGTAGACGTTCCTCCACGACGTTGGCACGACCGCGCCCGACTTCCCGTGCGTGTTGAAATCCCGCCACCGATCCGGATACGTCATCATGAACTCCAGCCCCTCCTGGCGCTCCTGCGCATCGGGCAGGAGAAGCTCCAGAGCGTCAGCCGTCGCGAAGTCCTCCTTGGTCCAGCCAAGTATCCGCTCGTACGCGGGATTCGCATAAAGCACCCGCGCCGCCTCGTCGTACACCGTGATTATCACCGGAATGTTGTCCAGAATCGTCGTGAGCATACCGCGCTCGTTCTCCACTTGCCGCACCAGTTCCAGCCGCTCCCGAATGTCGATCCCGATCCCGATCTGCCGCCCGTCGGCCAAACGGACATTCGTCCACGCTGTCATGACACAGCTCCCGTCCTTGGCCACCGTCTCCACATCCCGCCATTGCCCCAGGCAGGTGGTCATGAACTCCCACACCTCCCGGCGATACGCCGGATCGGGGTAGCACAACTCCATCACCGGGCGTGCCCGGAGATCCGCCTCCGTCCAGCCGAGCGTCTTCTCCAGCGCCCGGTTCCACAGCAGCAGCGTGCCTTCGGCGTCGTAACAGGTAATCATGACCGGAATATTGTCCAGAATCGTGTGCAGCAACTCGCGTTCGCGTTCCAACCGCTCTTCCACCGCCACCCGCTGCGTGATCTCCTTCAGGAACAAGAGCGCCGCCGGCCGCTCCTCCCACTCGATCGAGACCACGCTCGCCTGGTACCACCGGATCTGGTTGTTCCGATCGAACAGCCGCAGGTGGTACGTATCCACCTCCGCCCTCCCTTCCATGCGCGAATGGTGACGTTCGATCACCATCGGCCGGTCATCGGGATGGAGGAACTGCAGCATCGGCTCCCCGCGCAACTGCTCCAGCGGCTTCCCCACGATTTCACACACCGCCCGATTCGCGAAACGGATCTGGAAATCCTGCGCGACAACTATCCCCTCGGTCGCATTCTCCACCAGCAGCCCGTACTGCTCCTCGGTTGTGTGCAGCGCCCGCGCCACCTCCCGGTGCTGGCGCACCTCGCTCCGAAGACGGCGATTGGTCAAATCCAGTTCCACCGCCAGCCGCTCGTTGCGCTCGGCCAGTTCCGCCTGCGCCAGACGCAAATCCCGCTCCGTCTGCCGCAGCCGCGTCACGTCGGCCAGCGTCACCAGGATCCGCTCCGATTGCCCGGCGGCCCGGCCGAGAACCCCGGCCCCGACCAGAACGTGCACCAGCATTCCCGTGCGGTGCTTCAGCCGCACCTCGTGCTCACGCTCCGCCGCCTCCGCCGTCAGCCCCTCCCAGAATCCCTGGAACCCGGCATGATCCTCGGCCACGATGAACGCGGTCAACGGCTGCCCGCACAGGTGGGGGCGCTCCGTTCCCAGGAGGCGCAGCGCCGCCCCGTTCGCATCGTGAATCAACCCGTACCGATCGACCAGCAGATACGCCACCGGAGTCGCCTCGAACAGCGCCCGACCCGAACTGCCCTGATCCTGGAAATGTGCCCATGAATTGTCCCCCGCCTCACTCTGCGACTGAACCGCCTCGTGCGCCCGTCCCAACTCGCACACGAGCCGACGGAACTCCTCCGGAAGGCTTTCCCACGCGCATCCCTGCGCCTCGTACGCCGACCGCAGCCGCTCGTACAGGCTCGTCAACGAATCCCTGTTGCGCCCGGTCATGATGGTTCCACCTCTCCCACACCGGACCGGCCGTCCTGCCCCGCGTCGACTCCGGTTATTCCCCCGTCCGCAGTGCAAATCTGCCGGCAGGGGACTGCCTGATGCTCACCTGTTTACTTGATCATCTTGCTGCCGCGCATGGCAGAGAAGATCTGCCGCCCATACTCGCCCGACGGAATCCCTGTGCGAGAACCGCCGTGCCATTCAGGTTCCTGCGTATGGACAAGTAGCAGCGCGACAACGCGGCATACGAAGCGACTCAAAGAGCGCAGTGGCCTGCGCGAGATACACCATACCGCTGCCGCAATTACGCCAAAGAACTGCCTGCTGGCAAGCGGAGTTTTGTTCCTGTCGGACACCCGCGCCCCGCCTCGGCCCGGTGCCCCCCGCTTGCGGCCTGACAGAATGAACAGGTAGCCCACAGCTCTGCTGTGGGCAGCCCGATACGAATGCTCTTCTTGTCGGTCAGGCTCCAAGGAGCCTGACATCGGGAGAACCAGGAACAGGGATTTTGCACAAACGAACCCAATCCCCTGTGCCCCCTCCGGTGGCCCACCATTCATGGCGGGTCTCTCTCGGCTACGGACAGTGAGGCAAGATCGAATGCGAAGGAGAACATGCCAAAACGAACTCCATCCCTAACCGTCACCCTGAGCGGAGTCGAAGGGTGACGGAATCTCCCTTCCGCAGGGTCTTGCGCGACCCCGAGCACAGCGAGGGGAAGCGTGTGACCCTGCGGGCGTACCCCCGGTATCCCTTATCCGCCTCCGCCGCCATCCCCCAGCCGCCGCAAAAATCCGTTCAGGTTGATCATCTGACCCGTCAACCCCAGCTTCCGCCGGATCAACTCCCGATACTTCTGTATCGTCGGCTTCGACAACCCCAGCAGCCGCGCTACCTCGCCCGTGCTGTTCCCCTGACCCAGCAGCCGCGCCACCTCCCGCTCCCGCCCGGTCAACCGCCGCGCTTTGAGCTCCAGCCGGGACAACAGGGGAGAGGAGATCTCCTCGAGGTCCCGCTCGACCTTCTCGATACTGCTCTTCATCTCCGAACTGGACATGCCTCCTTTGATTCTCTCCAGCGACGGCAACACGATCTCCTCGATATTGAGGACGACCGTTTCCGCCACTTCCTTCTTCTTCTGCTCGAACTGCGACATCACCTCGGTCAGCGCAATGTTCTTCCGCTCGAGTGCCGCCTGCTCCTGCTTGAGACGGTCATACGCCTGCTGCAGCCGATGTTCCGCCTGCCGCCGCTCGCGAATGTCCACCCCGATACCGATCCGGTACCCCTCGACCACCCGCACTACCCGCCAGGAACTGGCCAGCACCCCGCCGCTCTTCGTCGTCACCTCAAGATCCTTCCACTGATCGGTGTCGCTGAGCAGAAACGTCCGCGCCTCCTCGCGGTACGACGGATCCGGGAAACACAACTCCAGCATGTCGGTCGCCTCAAAATCCTCTTTCGTCCAACCCAGCAGATCGACATACGCCGGGTTGAGCAGGATTGCTTCTCCTTCGAGGTTGTACATGATGATCATAATTGGGATGTTGTTCAAGATCGTCTCAAGCATCCGGCGCTCCTCATCGAGCCGCGCCTCCATCTCCCGCCGCCCCCGCACGTCGATCCCGATCACGATCTGACGTTTGTCGGGCAGACGGATACTGCTGATCGAGGCCGTCACCGTCGTGCCCCAGCGCGTCGTCGCCTCCACATCCCGCCACTCGTCGGCCGATTGCTGGATAAACTCCCACACCTCGGCGCGCTGCTGCGGATCGGGGAAGCACAGGTCCATCAGGTTCCCCTGGACAAACTGCCGCTCGGTCCACCCCAGCACCTGCTCGAACTCGGCATTCACGAAGTACACCGTGTTGTTGAAGTCGAACATCGCGAGCATCACGGGAATATTGTCCAGCACCGTGTTGAGCGTCACCCGCTCCTGTTCCAGCCGTTCCTCGGTCGCCTTGATCTCGGTCACATCCCGCAGCGTGCTCAACACCGCCGGCCGCCTGTCCCAGTCGATGAGAATCGAATTGATCCGGTACCAGTGGAGCCTTCCCGCATGATCAAACACCCGCGCGTCATATAGCTCCGGCGCCTCGCGCCCCTCAAGCCGCGCCAGGTGAATCGCCCCGACTGCTGCCCGATCCTCCGGATGCACGAAATCCAGGAACGCCTTGCCCAGCATCTTCTCCGGCGGCGCGTTGACCACCTCTCCCACGAGACGATTGACATATCGCAGCTTGAAATCCTGAATCACCACCACCCCTTCGTTGACCGAATTGAGCATCAGCCGGTACTTCGCCTCACTCATCTCGAGCGCCTCCTCCGCCCGCTCCAGCTCCTCGCTCTCTTCCTCCAGCTCCTGGTTCACCTCGCGATTCAGCCGCTCGAGATGACTCTGCACCAGGCGCAACTCCGACTCCATCGCCTTGAGATCCGTGATATCCGATAGCGTCACCAGCACCGTCCCGTCGCGCCTGACCCCGTCCCGGAGATGCTGACTGCTCACCTGAATGTACCGCAGCGCCCCGTGGTCCGGTTTCAACCGGACCACGCACGTCGCCCAGCCCGCCCCGGTTGACGGTGCCTCGCGGTAGCTGTGGTATACGTCCAGATCATCCTCCGCTATGAATGACGCCAGCGGCTGGCCCGCCAGCCGCGCCTTCGGTCCCCCCAGCAGCGCCGCCGCCGCCACATTCGCGTCGCGAATCACACCCGCATCGTCCACCAGCACATAGCCGACCGGCGCCCCCTCGAATATCTGCAGGTAGCGATTCCGCGACTCGGCCAAATCCGCCTGTACCACCTTCAACCGCTCGTACTGCCGCTCGATATCGCGCTCGAACCGCTCCCGCTCGCTCACCAGCTCCTTCACATTGTCCGGTAATTGCTCCCACGACCCTGCCTCGATCATCGCTTGCCGACACGGGCACGCCTTGGCCTCGGGCGGATCGGTGTTCCCCTGCGACGTTTTTCGAACTTTCCTCATATCGTCTGCACCTCACTCTCTCACTGGGCGCAGGGACAACCATACCCCGCCTCAGCCGCCGGTGATGCGGCGGTTGAGGCGGAGTCCTGACTCGGTGCTGAATTCCCCCGGTGGCGCGTGCCCTGTGCCCGACCATTGCGTTCTCATGCGGTATATTATACCTATCCATACCTATGGACATTGGCGCATTATGCACGACGTTGCGGGAAATGTGGGAAACTCAACTGCCCCCAAAAGAGACAGCGGTATCGAAATTTCGACACCGCTTTCAAACAGGTAGGTCAGGCACCGCTCGGGGTGCCTGACTTGTTCCGCGCCCGGCCCATGTCCACATCCCGGCTAGCACGACGATGCAGGTAGCACGACAATCCGGGCATCACGACGATCCGGGTAGCACGACGATCGCAGACGTAGGTCGGGTTCCGAGGAGCGAAGCTCCGAGAAACCCGACGCAACAACGCCCCACGACACGCGGAAAATCAGGCCCTCGCGTAGGTCAGGCTGCTTGCAGCCTGACACCTTTCACTCTCGTTATCGAAAGACCAATCCGTGCCCGGCCCGTGTCCACACCCCGGTTAGCACGACAATCCGGGCATCACGACAATCCGGGCAACACGACGATCGCAGGCGTAGGTCGGGTTCCGAGGAGCGAAGCTCCGAGAAACCCGACATGCCAACACCCCACAACACGCGGAAAATCGGGCCCTCGCGTAGGTCAGGCTGCTTGCAGTCTGACATCGCGCACCCTCGTTATCGAAAGACCAATCCGTGCCCGGCACATGTGGACATGTGCCGGGCACTTCCACTCGACGACCACTTACGCCTTGGCCAACTGCCGCAACACCATGTGCAGGATCCCGCCGTGACGGTAGTAATCGACATCGATCGGCGTATCCAAACGCGCGATCGCCTCGAACACCTTCTCGCCATCTTTCGAGAGCGCCCGCACCGTGACCCGCGCCTTGGGCTTCATCTCGTTGGACAAACCCTCGATCGTGTACAGCTCGTGCCCGGTCAACCCGAGCTTCTCGCGGTTATCCCCCGGCAGGAACACCAGCGGCAACACCCCCATCCCCACCAGGTTCGACCGGTGAATCCGCTCGAAACTCTCGGCGATCACCGCTTTGACCCCCAGCAGATTCGTCCCCTTGGCCGCCCAGTCGCGCGAGGACCCCATGCCGTAGTCTTTACCCGCAATCACCACCAGCGGAATATTCTCCTTCTGGTAGCGCATCGAGGCGTCGTAAATGCTCATCTGTTCGCCCGTCGGCAAATGGATCGTCACGCCCCCCTCGGTGCCCGGCGCCAGCAGGTTGCGAAGACGAATGTTCGCGAATGTCCCGCGCGTCATGACCCGGTCGTTACCGCGCCGCGACCCGTACGAGTTGAAATCCGCGAACTGCACCCCGTGCTCCATCAGGTACTTGCCCGCCGGACTGTCCGCCTTGATCGACCCGGCGGGGGAGATGTGGTCGGTCGTGATCGAATCCCCGAACACGCCCAGCACCCGCGCGCCGCGAATCGGCTGAATGTCCCCCGGCTTCGCCTTCATATCCACGAAAAACGGCGGCTCCTGGATATACGTCGATTTCTCGTTCCACTCGTACAACTCGCTCTTCGGCGACGCAATGCAGTTCCACCGCTCGTTCCCGGTGAACACCGCCGCATACCGCTCGCGGAACATTTCCGGCGTCACCGCCGTCGCCACCGCGTCGAGCACTTCCTTCTCGGTCGGCCAAATTTCCTTCAGGAACACCGGCGTGCCGTTTTTGTCCTGCCCGATCGGCTCGGTCACCAGATCGATATCGGTCGTCCCGGCGATCGCATACGCCACTACCAGCGGGGGAGAGGCCAGGTAATTCGCCTTTGTGTGCGGATTCACCCGCCCCTCGAAATTCCGATTCCCCGACAGCACCGCCGACACCACGAGATTCCCGCTCTCGATCGCCCGCACCACCGGTTCCGGCAGCGGCCCCGAGTTGCCGATACACGTCGTGCAGCCGTACCCGACATTGTGGAATCCGAGCTTCTCCAAGGGCTCGATCAGCTTCGCCTTCTCAAGGTAATCGATCACTACCCGCGATCCCGGCGCCAGCGATGTCTTCACCCACGGCTTGCTCGTCAACCCGCGCTCCGCCGCCTTCTTCGCGACCAGCCCGGCCGCCAGCAGCACAAACGGATCCGAGGTATTCGTGCACGATGTGATCGCGGCGATCACGACCGCCCCGTGTCCGATCTCCGCGTTGTACCCGTCGTGGATCGCACCGGTGCGGTTCAACTCCCCGGCCTTCAGTTCAAACCCGCGCTCTTTGATCGGCTTGGTCAGCGCTTTCTCGAACTCGTCTTTCATCTTTGAAAGCGCCACCCGGTCCTGCGGCCGTTTCGGGCCGGCCAGCGACGGCTCCACCGTCGAAATATCGAGTTCCAGCGTATCGGTGAATATCGGTTCCGGCGACCCCGCGTCGCGCCACAGCATCTGCTCTTTGGCGTACCGCTCGACCAGGTCGATCTCGTCCGGCGTCCGCCCCGTCATCTTCAAATATTCCAGCGTCAGCTTGTCAATCGGGAAAAATCCCATCGTCGCGCCGTACTCCGGCGCCATATTCGCCACCATCGCTTTGGCCGGCAACGACAGTGTGTCGAGCGCCGGGCCGTAGAATTCGACAAACTTGCTGACCACACCTTTCGCCCGCAGCATCTGGGTGACTGTCAGCACCAGGTCGGTCCCGGTCGTCCCTTCAGCCATCTTGCCGGTGAGCTTGAATCCGATCACCTCCGGCGTGAGCATATAAAGCGGCTGGCCGAGCATGACCGCCTCGGCCTCGATCCCGCCGACACCCCAGCCTACTACCCCAAGGCCGTTGATCATGACCGTGTGGCTGTCGGTTCCGACCAGTGAATCCGGCAGCGCCACGCCGTCGCGCACCAGCACGCACTTGGCGATATACTCGAGATTCACCTGGTGGCAGATTCCCGTGGCGGGGGGGACGACGCTGAAGTTCGAGAACGCCTTTTGTCCCCAGTGCAGAAATTCATACCGCTCGGCGTTGCGCTCGAACTCCTTATCCATGTTGAACGCCAGTGCGTCGTCCGATGCAAACTTGTCGACCTGCACCGAGTGGTCGATCACGAGGTCGACCGGCACGAGCGGGTTGATCTTTTTCGGATCGCCGCCCATGCGCTTCATCGCCGCGCGCAGCGCCGCGAGGTCGACCACCGCTGGCACGCCGGTGAAATCCTGCAGCAGCACGCGGGCCGGCTTGAACGGGAGCTCGTGCCCCTGTTCGGCCACCCGTTTCGCGTCGTAGCGCGCCATCGTGACGACATCTTCGTCGCGGATCACCCGTCCGTCGACATTGCGCAGCACGGCTTCGAGCAGGACTTTGATGGAGTACGGGAGCCGCTCGATCTGCCCCGGTTTCACCCCTGCTTTTTCGGCGACTTTGTCGAGGCGGAATATGGTGTAAGTGTTCCCCTTTGTCTTGAGCTTTGCTTGAGCTCCGAACGGATCCATGCGAGCCTCCATGTATTGCGAGATATGGACTTATACAACTTCAATGGGGGGGAAGATAAGGGAAAAGGCCAGGGTGCGCAAGAGGGGGAGTTTTAGGGTTGCAGACACCCATGTTACAGCTTATGTTAAATATGCATGGAATCCACAGCGGGCTGCCACAAGTGAGCAATCACTATATGACGCGGGACTTACTCATTCAAATCGCGCTTGCCGCGTTCTTTTTCCTTTTACCCTATGTGGTCGAAGACATTCCTGAGTGGCTTGGTGTTGGGCTCAGTGTCCTAATGGGCCTGATAATAATAGTCGGCCTTATGCTGAAGCGTTCTCGGTCCTGGAAAGATGGGCGAACCGATTCCCGTGAATCTTCGCCTCCTACACCAGACACCGCTTTCAACGGTAGCGTTATCTTCAATGCCGGTGATATGCAAAACGTTCGCATCAACATCGTCGCAGGAATGCCTGAGCACCAATCTGTTCTTTCAGAAGCGGAAAAACCACCTGCCACGCCTCCCGCAATGCCAGTTGAATTGCCTCCCGAGGTCGATTCTTCCGAGATCGATGAAGTTACGAAGTCCTTTCGTACACGCCATAAAGAAGCGCTGTCCATGATAGAAATGTTTCAACTATCAGAAGCCCGTGCAGCGTTGCACGAACTGCTTGCCGAAGTTGACCAACTCCCGCGCGACTCTAAGCGTCAACGGGCGAAGATCTTGAATAGCTTGGGAGTATCCTACAACTTTCCGCAACCCATGGGAGTCCCCAACGAGGCGGTCCGCTTCTTCAATAAGGCGGTGGATACCGATCCCACTATTCTGCTTCCCCGCATTAACGCAGCAGTGGCCTTGGTAGGCTATGATGATCCAGACCAAATCAAGGCTGGCTACGATAAAATGATGGCTATTTGGAAGTCTGTTGACAATAAGACTGCACTGGACCCAACTGAATTGCGCGCGCTTATTGGCGGAGCAATGTGGACAACTTACAGACATAAGGGCGCTCAACAAGCTACTGACTTCGTTGATGCGTTGGCTGGCAAGCTAAAGATAGCTTTTGACGGGTATTGGCAGTTGCTGACCACTTTTTCAGAGATTCTCATAGAATCAGGCGACGTGCTGAGAGCCCTTGAAGTCGCTAAGCTGAGCCACAATCTGGATCCTGACATAGCTGAGACCAACCTCGCCTTAGCGAACGCAATAGTCGCAAACCAGATTGCGACCGCTAGTGTTGAGGAGTCCCCCGAAGATTTCGTCCCCGTTCCTCCAGATGCACCCGCGGTCGAACAAGCGCTGCATTTCCTCGACAGGGCGAAGCAATTAGCCGACGACCAGAATAAGTCTCACCTGATCCAGAATTTGCTTTTCAGGCGAGCTCAAACGCTCGTTCTCCTCCGGCAATTCGGTGATGCGCTAACTCAACTGAATGAACTTGCGCGCCAGTCACTCTCCGACGAAATGCAACATCAGTTTGATGTTTTGAAGTTCACAACGCAGATCAATAATCGAGAGTTTGATGAAGCTCTCGCCGTACTCCAAAGTGATATCAGGCGGGACCAAGTGACCGTCCGCGAGCAGATCTCACTTGCAGGAAAGTTTCTTTGGAGAGGTGGAGTCGAACAGGCCAACGCCCTGCTGTCTGGCCTTACGACAAACAGCATCGCTTCGACTGATCCATTCTACTGGTTGCAGGTGTCCATCGTCGCCGTGCTAGCAGCGGACGAGCAACGTGCAATTGATGCAGTCAACCGCGCTAGGCACCTCGCCTCAAACGCCTCAGTTCCCGATCATCTGAAGATAGCTGTTCTGCAGCACTATGGAGCCGTCGCATTTCGCTACGCGAAGACGACTGGCAAGGACACAGGGGATCGCCTGATTTCCGCGATGGCTGAAATACAGCAGCACTTCCCAGACGAAGACGTCGTCCGCTCTGTTCAGGCTCTCGACGAGACGGGAGAGATTACTCCGGAGATGAAAGGGTTGATGATATCGCAACGCGACAATTACATTCGAACTCGGCAAACCTTCACAACTGAGCCCATTCCAACCAGTGTTTTCGCGAAGCAGACTGGGCAATCGTACGCCTCCTTTATCTGCACGCGCGATGATCCAATGTACAGAGTTGAATTTTCCATCCCTGGTAGCGATTTCGTCGCCGACATGGAGAGGGTATATGCAGATGCAAACAGCATCGTCTTCGACTACATGGTCTTGTTGGATCTATCGGCTACTGGCCTACTGCCGGCATTGGAACGCTTAGAGAAGAAGATACTTATTCATTCTCTCGTGCTCGAAACTGCGCAGAAGGAACTACTTCAAGACGAGATTCATGATCTCCGCGTCCTCTGGGAATTTCTCCGTAAATCCAAGTCTATTCAGTGGGTTTCATCCCGAAGCCCCTCCAGCGTTCCCCTTGAACCAGAAGAAACGCTTCTCTTCGACGATTGGCTTCTGGCGTCGCTCGAAGCGGCTCGTACCTGCAGCGCCCCACTGATGACCAATGATCTAAGGCTGATTCGGTACCTTAAGACAAAACAGATCCTCGCCATCAACATTATTCCTCTCTTGCTCGCTTACGAGAAGAGCGTAAATATAGAACGGCCGGAGCACTCCAAAATCCTTGGAACACTGGCATCTCGCTTCTATACGTTCCTCGCATTTAACGAGGACCAGCTATCTGACATAGCATTCCAGGATGATTACAGGCTGACCGCTCGCTTGTTTCATCTGATGCATCAAATAGCTCTGCCAGGCTCAAATCGGGCGTCTTTCGTCAATGTCTTTGTTCGCTTTGTGGCCAAGCTCTGGAAAGCCGCGGTCCCAGAAGTTTTCCAGCTTGAGTGGCTTATCCACGTCACAAATGCTCTGCTCTTGAATATCGATCGGAAATCACAACTACCCGACGAGACTCGTTCCGAACTCGAGTTTGTATGGAGTAACGCTGTTGATGCGGCTGGACCCTTATTGCGAGGCTTTTTCCGGACTCATGCAGAGGAGTATTCCAAGAAAATCTCCAACGATGTTGCGGCTCGTCTCTTCATCAAGACGTTTTGCGATGAGGATGGGCAAGCGAAATAATTCAAACCGGTAACCCCAGCCTGTTGAGGGATCCGTAAGTCTCCGAACATTTCGCATCGCCAAGGCGTGCCCTCTCTTGACACCGACCCCCCTATCCACTATACTGCCGCAAATGCCGCGTGAAATCCCCCGCAGGTTACAGGAGGTGTTTCGTGAGTGCAGAAATCATCGGGAAAGTCAAATCCCCGTCCGGCAAGTCTTACGAAGTGAAGTGGGATCCCCGGTCGCATGACATCTATGTCTCTTGGGCCGGATGGTCCCGTGTCGGCGAGGCTGGCGACGCCCAGAGCGCTATGCATAAAGCCGAGGCCTGGCTCTACAACAAATAGTCCTGTAGGGCAGGATCCCCCAGGATCCTGCCATTGACCTATCGGGCAGCCAGGAATACCATTTCCGTTTGACCGGGTAACCCGCAGCTCTGCTGCGGGCAGTTTGATACGAACCGGTAACCCGCAGCTCTGCTGCGGGTCGCTTGCTACGACGAGGTAACCCGCAGCTCTGCTGCGGGCAGCCTGCTACGGCTGCTCCTGCGGGTCAGGACATTTTGATTGTGGTGTCAGGCGACCCCGCCTGACACCTCCTTTGAAGGCGCAAAGCGCCGAAGCAATCTCGCTCGTAGGTCGGGTTCCGAGGGAACGACGCTCCCGAGAAACTCGACTTGATTTACTGTACATCTTCCTCTGTCGCGCCTCGCCGCAGGATCCCCCAGAAGCACCGCCCCGCCCTAATCATGCCCCCATAGATCTTCTTTAGGCTCCTTTGTTCCCCCTTTTCCCTTGCCCCTCCCACCCGAATGGTTACATTACCTGCAGCTCAAACAAAGGTCTGGTTCCCCGCATCACCGAACCGACAGCGCAGGTCTCGAACAGCCCATTTATCCGATCACCCAACGGAGGTCTCCATGAAGCACCTGTGCGTCCTGCTGCTGGCCGCCTGCCTGTGGGCGGGCCCGAACGTCCTCGCCGACAACCCCAAGAACGGCGGCGACGCTAACTGCGACGGCAAGAACACCGTCTCCGACCTGACCGTAATGGTCAACTACCTCTTCAAGGGCGGCGCCGCCCCCTGCGAGGTCTCACCCATCGGCGCCCCCATCTGCGGCGGCTTTGTCATGGCCGATGCCTCAATTATCTCCGGCAGCCCCAACTTCACCTGCACTTGGAATGCTGCTTCATCCCGCTACGAAATTGCCATCAGCGGCTATACCTACTTCTACAACCAGTATATCACTCTGGTCACTCCGTGCTCTTTCAAAAGATTTGTTTTCACCAACTCCGGCAGCGGCAGACTCTTCGTCTATGTCGTCGACGACGCCGGCAATCCCGCCCAAGCGAACTTCCAGTTTATCACGTATGCCCCGGGTGTTCTCATGGCGGCTCCAGAGACGACATCTCCCGAACCGGTCAACCAACCCGATGACTCCGATTCGACCGCTCAATAGCCGTTCCCGCGGCAACCCCTCGACCGAACATGCACCGGGCACGATCTTCACGGATCGTGCCCGCTTACTTTCAATTCATGGATTGGTGCCCTGCCGCTTGCGTCCGATTGTCCGTGCGCCTTTCTACGCCGCCTGCGCCCGCTTCTGACGCAACACCCCGAACCCCACCAGACGATTCTGCTCCTCATCCCACAACCGGTACCCGAGCGACTTCAGCCCCTTCCAGATTCCCACCTTCGGCGCCACCTGCAGCTCCTTCACCTCTTCATGGCACTTCGCCAGGTAGTAGTTCGGAATCCGAGAATTCAGATGGTGCACGTGATGGTACCCGATACTCCCCGTAAACCAATTGAGCACTTTCGGCAGCGCATAGTACGACCCGCCGTGCAGCGACGCCGCCACGAAGTCCCAATCCTGCTGCGGCGCCCAGTACACCCCCTCGAACTGGTGCTGGACATAAAACAGCCAGATCCCCATCACCTGCGCCATGAACATAATCGGCAACTGAATCGCCAGGTACGCTTTCCACCCGATCGCCCAGCTGATACCCACCGCCATCACCAGTATCCCGAGATTGGTGAAATACACGCTCAGGCGCTCCGCACGGTTGGCTTTGTGGCGGACTAACCGGTGCGTGATCAGCGACATGAACAGCGGCCCGAGCAAAAACATCACCAGCGGATTGCGGTACAACCGGTACTTCAACCGCTCGAATTTCGATGCATTCTGGTACTCCTTGACCGTCATCATCCACACATCCCCGAACCCCCGCTGATCGAGATTCGCCGAGGTCGCGTGGTGACGCGCATGGCTCGCCCGCCAGTAATGGTAAGGGGTGAACGTCAGGATTCCGGTCACCGTCCCCCAGAAGTTGTTCGCCTTCTTGGACCTGAAAAACGACCCGTGCCCGCAGTCGTGAAAGATAATGAACGTCCGGATCATGAACCCGGCCGCCACGATAATGAACGGCAACGCCAGCCAGTACGAATACCCCATCGCGTACCACGCCCCCACCCAGAGCAAACCGTAGGGAACGATGGAATTGATTATCTGCCAGATACTGCGTTTTCTATCCGGCTGCTGGAATGGCGCCAACTGCTTGCGTATGACTTTTTCACTGGGGGTGGCCATCGCTTCACCCGAAACAGAACGATTCATGGAAACACCTTCCGCATTTGCATAGTCTCTATGTTCTTGGCCCACCTGGTGCTGCCTGTGCGGTGCATATCCTTTGTCGGCAACGGCAGTGTCGGGAGAGTTCAAGGGTAGGAGCGCAGGCCTCGCTATCCATCCGCGGGCCCGCCCCGAGAGGCAGCCCATCACATACCCCTAAACGCCGCCGGAATCCATATGTTCCGCCCCCCCGCATTCGCCCCGCCGCCACGGACCGCGACACCCGCACCGGCTGCTCTCCCGCAGCGGCACATCCACTCGCTCCCGGCCGGAAAAGGCGCGATTCCGTGGCGGGTACCCTTGACTCTGAACGTTCATCGCCTATTATATCCACGACACAGCATTCCCGCGGGCAACATGGCCCGCACCAAGGAGGTCCGTATGGCTGAACCTGTCGGCTGCGCTCGCCCCACCGGTCGGGTGGTTGGCGACGCCGGCGAACCCGCCCCCGACTCGCAACTCCAATCGCCAAAGGAGGTCCGTCCCATGGCTGTCCAGGTTGGGCGCAAAGCCCCCGATTTCGAAGCCCCCGCGTACCACAAAGGTGCCTTCAAAAGCGTCAAACTCTCCGATTCGCTGGGCCACTGGGTCATGCTCTGCTTCTACCCCGGCGACTTCACCTTTGTCTGACCGACCGAATTGGCGACGGTCGCCGCCAAATATCCTGCGTTGCAGGAACTCGATGTCCATGTGTTCTCGGTCTCGGTCGATTCGCAGTTCGTTCACAAAATCTGGGACGAAGAAGAGCTCTCCAAAATGCACGCCGGCGGAATCCCCTTCCCCATGATCGCCGACCAGGGAGGGAACCTCGGCAAAATCTACGGCGTCTACGACGAAAACATGGGAATCAACGTCCGCGGACGATTCCTCATCGACCCCGACGGCGTCGTGCAGGCGTACGAAATCATGACCCCGCCCGTCGGACGAAATATCGACGAAACCCTGCGCCAGATACACGCCTTCCAGCTCGTCCGCAAGGCGAAAGGAGCCGAGGCCACCCCGGCCGAATGGCAGCCGGGCAAAATGACCCTCAAACCCGGCCCCGACCTCGTCGGCAAAGTCTGGAAAGTCTGGAAACCGGGGGAGTAGGCGCCCGACGCCCGCGCGATTGACTCCCTTTGGAGCCGGGCCGTCCGCCAACGCGCTCGCACACGGCAACCCCGACAGACAGGTCAGGAGCTTCACCGCTCTTGACCTGTCCCGCCCTCGAACCCCCGGCCGCGATGTATAAAACATCGTGTCAACCCCTGTGATCATGCCGCCACTCCTTTCTTCGCTGCCAGAGCCTTGCCGCCGCCACCGCCCGCCCGGAGGCGCCGCCATCGACTGCTGCCGACTGTCATAATAGAGTATTTAAATCCAAATTGCAACGCTTCTGGGCCGCGCTCCGAAGAATCCGCCTTCTCCGGCCATCCGCTTGCCTATCTCCCTTGACAGACTACGTTGGTCCAGCTATATTACGTTCAGTCACCCCGCCGCCTCGGCCGGCATCGCAGCGCCGACCGGGTCGCTTCGAAACCGGAACAACCGCTTCCTGCCATATGCAAATATGAGGTGCCCTGTGAACCATTCCCGCCGTTCTCTCGTGACCGCCGGCTTCGGCCTCTTCGCCCTCGCCGCCGCCGTCATTATCGCCACCGCCGGCGTCCCCTCCCTCGTCAACTACCAGGGCCGCCTCCTCGACAACGCCGGCGACCCCGTCCCCGACAGCACCTATGCCGTGACCTTCCGCATTTACGACGACCAGGTCATCGGCGCCGCCGTCTGGACCGAAACCCAGAACATCACCGTCTCCGGCGGCCTCTTCCACGTCCTGCTCGGCTCGCTTAATCCCATCGATGACTCCGTCTTCCGCGACGACCGCTGGCTCTCCGTCGAGGTCGACAACCAGGAAATCCTCCCGCGCACCCGCCTCGCCTCCGTTCCCAACGCCCTCCAATCCGGCACCGTCTTCTTCGCCGCCACCGACACCCCCCTCCCGTGCGTCCCTTCCACCCGCGGGTTGCTCTACTACGACGGCTCCCAGAACGAGCCGTGCTACTGCGACGGCACCAACTGGCGCCAGCTTGACAACGGCGGCCTCTGCGGCCCGGCTCTCTGCCTCGATCAGGACGCCGATGGATACGACCCCTGCAACCCGGGCGACCCGGATGACACCGACGGCCTCCCGGCCGACTGCAATGACTTCCAGCCCACCGTCAATCCCGGCGCCGCCGAAATCTGTGATGATCTACTCGACAACGACTGCGACGGCTTTACCGACTGCAGCGACCTCGACTGCGGCTGCACCGACCTCGACGGCGACGGTTACGGCGTCGGCCCCTGCTGCGCCTCCGGCGACTGCGACGATACCAATGCTGCGATTAACCCCGGCGCCTCAGAAATCTGTGCCGATGGTATCGACAACGACTGCGATGGCTTCACCGATTGCGCGGACTTTGAATGCGGCTGCACCGATGCAGATGGCGATGGTTACGGCGCCGGCGGCCCCTGCTGTGTCGGCCCGATTGATTGCGATGATTCTGACCCCTCCATCTACCCCGGCTCCGTTGAAGTCTGCGCCGACGGTATCGACAACGACTGCGACGGCTCCGTCGACGAAGGCTGCTGAGGTAGGCTGCTGACGAAAGTCTTGTAGGGCAGGAGCCCCTCGGCTCCTGCCGTTGCCATGCTGAGCGTAGCTTCGTGGGGCCCGGTGCCCCACCGCTTGCGGTGGGAGAAGATTGCCCTTCCGCAGGGTCACACGCTCGCGCAGCGTCGTAGGGCACGACCCTTTAGCGGTCGTGCCTCTTCTTCTGCGCCACAGACACACCTTGCGTGTCCGTGCGTGGTGTCCGTGCGTAGTGTCAGGCGACCTCGCCTGACACACAGGGCTGCCCGGTGCCCCACAGCTTGCTGTGGGATCGGTGAATACAAATCCTACTGCTTGAACTAAACGAACGGATAGGCACAGTCAATGCGAGGAGCTTCAGCGACAAAGCCATCCCTCCCTGGTAGGTCAAACACGGCTTTGCGTGTTTGACAGAGAAGAAGACAGACTAGTCACATCGAAAATAGATTGGCCACGTCAAGCACCGAAACCGGTGCTTGACCTACGACCGACGCCCGGAAACGGTCATCCCGGGCTACGACCCGGGATCCATGCCTTTTGCATTCTTGTAGGTCAGGACCCTTGTGGTCCTGACATTGACTCTACGCCAACGCCTGGACCTGTGCTAACACACGGGAATCGTCATTGCGAGGGGCGTAGCGACGAAGCAATCTCTCCCCGGTGGCCCACCATTTATGGTGGGTTCTTCGTGCCACGGACACACCCCGCGTGTCCGTGCGTGGTGTCAGGCGACCTCGCCTGACACATACGGCGACACCACGAGTACCCCACAGCTTGCTGTGGGATCGGTGAAAACAAATCTTCCTGCTTGAACTAAACGAACGGACAGACGCGGTCATTGCGTGTTTGACGAGGAACCAAACAATCGTTGCAGGCCAACGTGAGACCCTATATTTGACTTTCTTCGTGTAGGTCAGGACCCTTGTGGTCCTGACATTGACCGAAACACACGTTGAGCAATTGTCCTCTCGGGCATCCCTACGGACACACCTCCGCCCCCGGTCCCCCCTTGAACAAATGCGCCACCAGGTACGTCAGATCCGACACATTCGTCGCGCACGATCCGTCGATATCCGACAGCAGCGGATCGCACGGCGCGTCCCCGGCACGGAACAGGAACCCCACGAGAAACGTCAGATCCGACACATTCACCCCGTGGTCGTTGTTGACATCCCCCGGCGTCCACGTCCAGAATGTCTGCACCGCCGACTCGGCCGTCAGCCCCGCCTTATCCCGCGCCGATACTTTCCACCAGTACTGCTCGTTGAACTCCAGCGAATCCGCGCGCGCATACGCCGTGTCGAGCATCGGCCCGACTGTCGTGCTGAACACAAACCCCGCGTCGACCGCCAGGTGCACCCGGTACTCGACCGTGTCGAACGGATCGGGATCATACGACCGCCCCCATACGAACTGCGGCAGAAGCTCGGTCAGCGCGCAGGGGGACACATTCGGCGCGAGCAGACCGCTCACACTCGGCCTCTGCGGGACACTGTTGACCCAGAACGAGGCCGCGAAGAGGTCGGTCCACTCGCTGTATTCGTAGCCGTCGTAAGAGCGGACTTTCCACCAGTAGTGCGCGTTGTCGGCCAGCGGCGGCGTGACCTGCCAGCCGGTGGAATCGACGCCTCCGAGGACACCGTACGCCTCGATCGGCGCGTCTTGCGGCGCCTGTTGCGAAGCCTCCTGCGGCGCCTCATGCGAAGCCTCATGCGAAGCCTCTTGCGAAGCCTCTTGCAGAGCCTGTTTGCCGGAGCTGGTATCTTTGATGCCGAAGAAATCGTACCAGAGGGAGTCCCCTTCGGCGTCGCTTGCGTTCTGGAGCCAGAGGGTCGGCTCCGCCTCGGTCACGACGATGTCACTGGTCGGCCCCTTGATCACCGGCATTGTCGGCACCGAGTTCATGCGGAAGGAGGTTTCGTACCACGATGACCACGCCACCCCGTTGTGCACGCGCAGCCGGACGTAGTACCTGGCTCCGTCGACCAGCTCCGCCCCGGCGTAGACGACAAACGTGTCCGCCGATACAAACGGCGCCGGGTTCCACATTTCGGAGTAGGTCCAGTCCGGGTCATTACCGACGGCGATTTCATACCGGGTTTGCACAGAGGCGCAGCCCTCATAGCGCCAGGATAGCAGCGGGGTGTGAACCAATACGTGGTCGTCAATCGAATCCTCGCCTACTTGAAATTCCGATACTTCGTGACCAACCAGAGAGTAGAATACCTCTATCGCATCCGAATTAGGCATAGTGCAGATAATGTCCAACCCGCCATCACCATTCAAATCTACACTCACGGGGAAGAACGTCGTTCCCGAGGCGTTGATGGATGTCCAGGACGCGAAACTGGCGTTCCCACTGTTTAGAAGCACAGCCAATTGATTGGTGTTCTCACTGCTCACAATCAGATCAACTAAGGAATCGGCATTCAGGTCGGCCATGGTGACTATTCCCGGAGCAGGTGGAGTTGCGAACGTCGACTCCGTTTCGAATGTACCATCTCCACGATTTCTGAGCACGGAGACACTGTTGTCTCCGTTATTCGTTACTGCGAGATCGACATCCCCATCCGAATCCAAGTCGGAACCTACGATCGAGGTCGGTTGTGCTCCCACAGCGAAAGTCTGATGGGTAGCAAACGTTCCATCACCGTTGTTGAGCAGTACAGAGACCTCTCCTCCGCCCCACCAGTGAACAACGGCAGCTAGATCTAAGTCCCCGTCGGAATCCAGATCGTACGCTCTCACGCAATAAGGACCATCATTCATAGGGTAAGTAGAATGCGGCAAGAACTTCCCCGTCCCATCATTCAGTAGGATTGAAACGCTGTTAGATTGGCTGTTGCCAATAATTAGATCGATTGTCCCGCTCCCGTCAAGGTCAGCCGAGGATATGCGTGCAGGATACGAGCCAACGGCGTAAGTTGTATCAGGGATGAAGTCCCCATAGCCGTCATTTAGAAGAACGGACACGTTATCTGACCAAATGTTTGACACAGCTATATCGATATCGCTGTCGCCATCCAAGTCACCAGTGACTAACCCAATCGGGTGGTTTCCCACTAAGTAGGTCTTTGCTAACGACAGAGATCCGGTTTCGTTTACGTAGATCGAGATAGTGTTAGCCTCGTAATTGGCAGCCGCTATATCAATCTCACCGTCTAGATCAAAATCCGCAGCCGAGAGTGCGATCGGGAGATCTCCGGCTTGGACGCTCGCACCGCCAGAAAAACCTGAGGCCGAACAACTGACGCCTATCCAGAAGCTCCAAACGAAAGGAGTTGTTAGTTCCATTCCCTCTTCAGACCTAATTCCCGCCTTCATCACCGCCGAGACTTGCTCACCCGGTCTGAATGCAGTCGCAGGAACAAACTCAAGTACAGTTCCACCATCAGTTATGCTCAGGAATCCGTTCACGAGCCTTCCACTTTCATCCCATACAACCATCGATTTATCGTTAAGTGAGGAAGTGTCGATGGCCCCGTCGAACTTGATGCGGACAGAACACTCAATACTCGCCGTTATCGAATTCTGCGAAGGGAAGGTTGAAACGACGGTCAATGAACCGCAGCCAGTTTCAATAGCTCCAATTGTCGAACCGTCCGACGCCGCACCTACACACGGCGACGCGATAGAGATTGCGTGATTCAGATGATCATAACCGCAGAATTCTGGATCCCGGTAGATATTCTGATAGAAGTCACAAGCATCACCATTGCCGTTTATATAACTCGTGTCGGCCAAACTGGGTAGCGGAGGCTGACTGAAATACGCGGTGAAAATCCCCCCGAAACAGTTGTATTCAAGAGCTTCATAGACCGGTGGATAAGCGTTTCGATAGATGGCGTAGGTCGGGCGTGACGGCACAATATCAAGCCAGAAGATGTTATCGCGAACCGAAAGCGTTTCGGTCACACCATTATGCGGTGAATCCGATATACAGTTGATTAGATTGTTGCTGAAAGTGTTCTTCTCTATAATCGCATCGGATTTGTGCACTCCAATTACTCCTGACCAATCCAGCAATACAGTATCGGAGTTATTGTAAAGGATATTGCCGTAGATATGCCCTGATGCACCCTCTAAAGAAATGGCTACACCGCCATTCCTGCACCGATTTCCGTAGAATGTGTTCCCATAAATCTTGGGGCTGCACAATGGATTGGAGATCACGGAACTTGCCACTTCAATTCCCGCGCCAACCGATGCCGTTGCCCCAAGATCATTCGGGCCAATGATATTGTGAGCGATCAGCGGGGTGACATTTCCTAAGCACGCGATCCCTCCTCCATAGTAAGTCCCAGGGCTGTTAGGGGACTTTGTGCCTCTTCCATTGCGAATCGTGAAGCCGATCAATGCAGACGCAGAGTCCTCCCCCGCGTTGAATGTCACAACCGTGCCGGAGTCCGGATGATAGGGAGCGCTCCCGTCGATTACTGTGTTCTTGACGTCGATGGTGTCCTGCGAAAGCAAAAACTCACTGCACAGGATTATGCCCTTCCCTCTAAAGTGTACATTCTCATAGTACACCCCTGCCGCCACCAGCACCGTATCCCCATCCGTCGCCGCATCAATCCCCGCCTGAATCGTCGGCTGGTCGGAAGGCACATGAATCGTCGCCGCGAAAAGCGGCGTCGCCACCACTCCCGCCAAAAGCACCATTAAGATTGTCCGCATACTCACCCCTGGTGTGAACGATATACCCGTTATCAGAGCGATTTACCCTACATCGGAAAGAACTACTCAATAATACGCGAATGACCGGATCTGTCAATCCCCAATCGTCGCGCCGCAGCTCCTCGATAGGTTCGGTCGCATAGATCCCTACCCATGCGTCACATGGTGACCGATACTGCCGCAACTTCCGGCTCCTCGATTGAAATCCCGCCGGAGCGTAGGTCAAATCCCTTTTGCCGCGCATCGTGACGACTTCTCCCCCCTCCGCTTCGCCTCCTCACGCGGCAATACCAACGCCCCGAGGGATTTGACATCTTCCCCTCCCGACAATTTCGACCCAAAACCGATGGAGATCGAACCATGGTCCACAGTATGTACAGAACAGAGAGTAGCGAGAAGAGATGAGGACCGTAGGTCAAATCCCTTTTGCCGCGCATCGTGACAACTTCCACCGCACCCGCTTCGCCCCCTCACGCGGCAACAGCAACGCCCCGAGGGATTTGACATTTTCCCCACCCGACAATTTCGACCCAGAACCGATGGAGATCGAGTCATGGTCCACAGTATGTACAGAACAGAGTGTAGCGAGAAGAGATGAGGACCGTAGGTCAAATCCCTTTTGCCGCGCATCGTGACAACTTCCACCGCACCCGCTTCGCCTCCTCACGCGGCAACAGCAACGCCCCGAGGGATTTGACATCTTCCCCTCCCGACAATTTCGACCAAAAACCGATGGAGATCGAACCATGGTCCACAGTAAGTATATGACAGAGTGTACGGAGGCTAAGAATTAGCGTAAATAGAGCAAGAGGAGAGGTAAGCATGGAGAGCCACCGGAGAGCTATGAACGCACAGGGGGAACTGCTCAAACGAACCTAATTTCATTGGGAGACACATGGCTGTCACCCCGGCTCCCCTTCCTGTCAGCCCGGCGGAGGCCGGGCCCCAGTCACGCTCAGGCCTACCGTATGCCAGGATTACCAAACGAACCCAATCCCCGGGAAAGTAGGTCAGGCCGCTTGCGGCCTGACAGCGAGAAGAACAGAGAAACGAGAAACTGCGCAAACGAACCCAATTGATCCCGGACGTAGGTCGGGTTCCGAGGGGCGTAAGCCCCGAGAAACCCGACTTCGACGACCACCCTCACTTGCACAAAACGAACCCAATTTCGGGAGACGCGTAGGTCAGGCTCCTTGGAGCCTGACAACGGTAACGACAGAATGAATACAGAGAAAACGCAAAAACGAACCCAATCCCTCCGCCCCCCTTCGACTCCGCTCTGGGTGACGGGTAAAGGAAGCCCCAGGGCGACGGGTAAAGGAAACCCCTGGGTGACTCTGGACCGTCATGCTGCGCCTTCCAACCATTGCGCGCACCGAAAATTGCTCAAACGAACCCAGCCCCCTTTCCCCCGCGTAGGGGCGGGGCTTGCCTCCGCCCCGGAGCGTGTGACCCCGCGGCGACCAAACGAACCCAAACCGCGCTTAAGCCCTTGGAAGAAAAGAGCGTGGATGACCGCCCCACCCTCCCCCGGAACAGCCTGCCCTCGTTCCGGTTATGGTCTATACAGGCATCGACGGGCACACCGCCGCAGCCACTCCACGCCCCGTAAACCATGACCAGGGAGGCTCATGTATGCTGGAGGAAAAGACCGACCCCCGAATCTCGGTCAGCAAGCTGGGCGAGTATCTCGACTCCTCGCCGCTTCGCCGCCGCCGCATCCTGATCAACCAGAAACGGCCCACCGAGTATGTCACCGGCCGCTATCACGAGGCTATCGAGGCCATGACCGAGTACTTCGTCCACATCCAGGATGAGCAGATCATCCGCTATGCGCTCGAACAGCTGGCCGTGAAGCCCGTCCTCAGCGAGTTCGAGGAGCAGGATCGCGACCTGTCGGTCAAAGCCCTCGAGATGTTCCTCGAGATCGCTGACTCACTGGACCTGTCGCACCTCCAGCCCGAACACGGTGAGCGCGACCCCGATCCGCTGAATGTCGGCGGCGTCACTATCGATGTCCAACCGGAGGTGCTGCTGTTCGGCGTTGACCGCGACGGCAACCGGACGGTCGGGGCGATCAAGCTGTACCTCTCCCGCACCCACCCGCTTTCGGAAACCGCCGCCGACTACGTCGGCTCCCTGCTGCACTACTACCTCATGGATCGGCTGTCCGACCGCGGCCGTCCCGACAACCGCGCCTGCTTCACGATCGACGTATTCGCCGGGGCGATCTACCGCGCCCCGAAAGCCTTCAAGCGTCGCCTGACCTATATCCGCGCGGCCTCCGAGGAGATCGCCCGCTCCTGGTCACTCGCCTGAGCGGCGGCCGTATACGGATCCCGTCACCCCGCCCGATGCCGGGCATACGTGACCTGCAGCAACCCCGATTCGTACGGCTGCACCTGTTTCAGATCCAGGTGCCTCGTCGGATATCCCCCGGGAAACAGGGGAACCCCCGCTCCGAGCAGAATCGGGTGGTAGGAGACGGCAAACTCATCGATCAGGTCGTGCCGGAGAAACTCCGCGACAAGTTCCCCTCCGCCGGCCAGCCAGATATCCTTGCCCGGCTCCCGACGGAGCTTCGCGATGAACCGGTCCACCGGCTCGTTTACCACCCGCACCTGTGGATACGGAGCCTCGGTCGTGTCATGCCGGGAGAAGACATACCCCGGAATGTCGCCGTAGGGCCATTCGCCGAATGAGGCGACCACGTCCAGCGTTTTGCGTCCGAGCACGATCGCATCGATGCCCCCGATAAACTCGGTGTAACCGTAGTCCTGATCTGTGTAGAGCCAGCCCAGTTCGTTGTCTTTTCCGGCAATGTAGCCGTCAAGGCTGGCGGCGATGAAGAGTCTGACCTTGCGCATGCGCTCTCCCTTACATGTTGTACCGTATCCGGTCCGGCGGCCGGTGTTCGGTCCACGTTCGAGGTTGGGGACCCGGCGCCCGCCGAAAGCGTTTGACAATACCGGCGCGTCACCTATCTTAATACTGAGGGCAGCACCCCACAGAACCGCCGGCGGGCGGAGGACCTTCAAGGATGAAGATACATACTATCACACCCGGTAGCGTCTGTGTCGAGGCGCCCGCGAAGATAAACCTCTTCCTCGAAGTGCGCAACCGTCGACCCGACGGCTACCATGAAATCAACTCCCTCTTCCAGGCCGTCTCGCTGCACGACCGGCTCACACTGCACCTTACCGATGAACCGGGCGTGGCGCTCACGATCGACGGCCCCGGCGGCCTGACAGCAGGCGAGGACAACCTGGTGGTCCGGGCCATACGCCTGACCCTGCGGGAGGCCGGCCTATCACGGGGGGTACAGGCCCACCTGGAGAAGCGGATTCCTGTCGCGGCCGGGTTGGGTGGGGGATCCAGCGATGGCGCGGCGGCGATCGAGGGCCTGTCCGAGCTGCTCGGCCTGGGATTGTCCAGAAGCGACAAGATGCGCCTGGGTTTGCAGTTAGGATCGGATATCCCCTTCTTCTTCACCTCGGGACAGGCACTCGTTCGGGGGCGGGGCGAGGTGATGGAGGAAACCGACTATCCCGTTGATTACCATCTAATTCTCGTCAACCCGGGGTTCCCGGTATCGACTGCGGACGGCTACGCGTCGCTCAAAAGGGGCTTGACAGCTTCGGCCGATCCCTTTACTTTACCGTGTTCCCGGACGGTGCAAGACTTTGTCCTGCACTTGAGTCGTGGGGGAAACGACTTTGAACCGGTGCTTCGCCGCGCGTACCCCGAACTCGGGGAAATTGTGGCGGAGCTGAGAAAACGCGGGGCTGTGGTGGCGCGGTTGAGTGGATCAGGCCCGACTGTCTTCGGCTTGTTCTTAGATAGGACTGCGAGCGAGACGATGAATGAGGCGGATTGGGGGAAGTGGCAGATCTATGCGGTGATGCCAGTCTCCCTGCCGGCCCAGGCATCCAAGTGAGTGGAGGCATCGTGGAGATCACCGAAGTTCGGATTACGTTGCGTGAGGAAGACCGCCTGAAGGGTTTTGCCAACGTGACGTTTGACAATGCGTTTGTCGTGCGCGGCATGAAGATTATCCAGGGGAACACCGGGTACTTCGTGGCCATGCCCTCGCGCAAACGCTCCAATGGGACGCGCCAGGATATCGCTCACCCGGTCAACGGGGCCATGCGCCGGGAAATTGAAGAGCGGGTGCTCAAGGCCTTTGAAGAGGAACTCAAAGCGCAGACGAGCGCAACCGAGAACAGGTAAATGTTCGCACAAGACGCTTCTTGGGGCGTCGTCAAGCGGTAAGACACCAGCCTTTGGAGCTGGCATTCCCAGGTTCGAATCCTGGCGCCCCAGTTATTCTGTGTGCCCACAACGGCGTGTATGTTGAAAGCCTGCTTCGGCGTTGCTGTAGCGGCAGCGTTGAATCAGGTTTAACTTTCGATACGACAGCAAGGTTTGACGCATGATTGTTCGCGAGGAAATCCGCATTGTCACGGGTAATTCGAACCGGCCCCTGGCCGAACGAATCGCCACGTACCTCGGCCAGCGGCTCACCGACTGCACCGTCACCCGTTTTTCCGACGGCGAGGTGTTCGTGCAGATCAACGACAACATCCGCGGATCGGATGTGTTCATCATCCAGTCGACCAATCCGCCGGCGGAGAACCTGATGGAGCTGCTGATGCTGATCGAGGCGGCGCGCCGCGCCTCGGCCATGCGCATCACCGCCGTCATCCCGTACTACGGCTACGCCCGGGCAGACCGCAAGGACCGCCCGAGGGTCGCGATCACCGCGAAATTGATCGCCAACCTGATCACGACCTCCGGCGCCGACCGCGTGATCACGATGGATCTCCACGCGAGCCAGATCCAGGGGTTTTTCGACCTCCCGCACGACCACATGTACTCGTCGGGGATCTTCAACAAGTACCTCCGGTCGCTGCGGCTCGACCCTTTGACCGTGCTGTCGCCCGATGTCGGCTCGATCAAACTGGCCCGCGCGACCGCCAAGGCGCTCAACGCCGAACTCGCCATTGTCGACAAGCG
>JBGSIV010000178.1:0-20721 GCA_041742355.1 Candidatus Zixiibacteriota bacterium | reverse complement strand
CCGAGCTGCGCGACCTGTTCGCCGTAACCCTGCCGGGCGGGCGGCGCGCTCTGCTGACCCACCTCGCGCTCAGCAACGATCCGGTCGACAGAAGCCTGTTCGTCGTGTTGATCCCCGGCCTCTCCGAGGCCGCCGCCGGCGATGTGCTCAACTTCTGCCGGGCATCGTTCCACGCACTGGTCGCGCAGACTGAATCGGCAGCTCAGCAAGCCGACAAATTCGGCCGGCGTTTCGCCACCCGAGTCGGCGAGGACGGCGGAACCGAACTGACCCGGCTTACCACCTCATTGCAGGCCCTTGCCCGGTCAATGCACCACGATGCCGACGTCGCAACTGTCGCGGGCCGGCTCCAGCCTCCCGAAATGACCGATCTGAACCTTGTCGTGCATCGCATCACCAATCAGATCAATCGCACCCACGCCGGCTTGCCGCTCCGGATTCACTCGGAAATCATGCCAAAAGTAACCGCCCGTCGGCGTTCCGTAACCCTCGCAATCGAGCACCTCCTGGCCGGAATCGCCGATGCGGTCGATCGTTCCACCGCCACCGTCCAGATCTCGGCCGAAATCTTGAACCCGGTTGTCTGCACCTTAACTATCGAGGTGCGCGGCGCGATACAGCCCGACACAGCCGCCTACGCAGTCGGAACCGCCGCCGCACAGCTCTTGATTCGGGATCTTGGCGGTACGATCGTTGAGAATCGGCTGGATTCCCAAACTACCCTTGAAGTGAGCCTCCCGATCGAGGAGTAAGCCGAGGATCTCACTTCGGTTCATAGGCTTCGCACCCTCGTTCGACTGCCCCTCCGGCCCATCCGGACAGCGCTGATCCGGGAAAAGTGACCATCCCCGCACGGATTAGCGGTTGACAAACGCATCTCCCGCCCTATTTTGGTGCCTGTCCTTTTTTGCAAGGTGGTAATCAGATGGATTCAATGACCGGGTTCGGCAAAGCCGAGCAGAAAACACCGCTGGGAACTTTCACCGTCGAAATCTCCAGCGTCAACAACCGTTTCCTCGAATCTTCGGTGCGTCTGCCACGCCAGTTTTCGGCGGTGGAGCACCGGGTCAGGGAGTTGCTCGGCAAGTATGTCAACCGCGGCAAGCTCTATGTGTTTGTTGGATTTGCGGAATCCGATGAATCCCCCGACAAGTATGCTATTAATGTGCGAGCCGCCACCGCCTATGCCAAGCAGTTGCAGGCCCTGCGGAACGATCTGGGTCTGGGTGGCGATGTCACCATCGGCGACCTCCTCGCCTTTCCGGAAGTGGTTAAGTCCGATGAGGATAGCTACGACGATGAAGAGATCTGGGCGCAGTTGAGCCCAGTTCTTGAGGTCGCCCTCAAAGGGCTGGCTGCGATGCGCCGGCGCGAGGGAGAGGCCATGGCTCGGGATATGGACCAGCGCCTCAAAGAAATCACCACCGTCACCAGATCCGTGGAAGCCGAGGCTGGCCAAATGGTTGAACGATACCGCGAACGCCTCAAAACCCGCATCGCGGAGATTTCCGACGCCATCGAAGTAGACCCCAACCGCCTCGAACAGGAAGTCGCCCTGCAGGCCGACCGCTCCGACATCACCGAAGAGTGCACACGTATGTACTCACATATAGAGCAGTACGACGCCGACCTGCGTCGCGATGAACCCGTCGGCAAACGCCTGAATTTCATTCTGCAGGAGATGAACCGGGAAGCCAATACCATTGCCTCCAAGTGCACGGAAGCGGCCATCACCCGGTCGGTTATCTCCCTGAAAGAGGAAATTGAGAAACTCCGCGAACTCGTCCAAAACGTGGAGTAACTCAGGCCGTTTAACCACCATGGCATCGTCCGCGAAAGGCAAAATTGTCATTATTTCCTCCCCGTCGGGCGGAGGGAAATCGTCCATTTGCCGGATGCTCCTGCAACGCAACCCCGGCTGGCGGTTTTCCATTTCCTATACCACCCGCAGCCGCCGACCCGACGAACAGCACGGCCGCGAGTACTATTTTGTCGACAACGCCGAATTCGACCGGCTCGCCCGCGAGGATTATTTCGCGGAACATTGCAAGGTTCATTTGTATCAGTACGGTACCCCGCGCGGGCCGCTCGAGGCGGTCCTGGCCGACGGCGGCGTGATGCTCCTGGATATCGATGTCCAGGGGGCGGAGAAGATCAAGACGATCTACCCCGAGGCGATCACGATCTTCATCCTGCCGCCGTCGATCCCGGCCCTCCGCAGCCGGCTCTCCACGCGTGGCACCGAAACGCAGGAACAGCTGCAGGTTCGCTTCGAGAACGCGAAAAACGAGTTGAAGCTCTGGGCGAAGTTCGAGTATGCGGTCATCAACGAGAACCTGGAAACGGCGATCAATGAAGTCGAATCAGTCATCGTCTCGCACCACTGCCGGACCGACCGGATACCGCCGGAACAAATAAAAAATATCATCGGTTACGAGGGTGTCTAACCAGCCCACAAGGAGGCATCTGTGAAAAAGATCCAGATTGAACAACTGGAGAAGGTCGGTTTGAACCGCTATGAAGCGGTTATCGTGGCATCCAAATATGCCCGCAAGCTCAACACCAAGCGGCTCACGCTGCTCGAGCAGATGGAAGACAACCCGGAAATCGACATCGATTCCCGCAAAATCACCATGGTGGCCCTGAACGACTTAGCCGAAGGAAAAGTGAAATTCGAACGTCCCCGGTAAGCCCGCGTTAATAATTACCGGCCAGTTCCGACAAGAATGGGTGTATGGCGAAAAATCTGGTAATAGTTGAGTCACCGGCCAAGTCCAAGACGCTCGCTCGCTTTTTGGGCAAGGATTTCGACATCATGGCCACCATCGGCCACGTGATAGATCTCCCCAAATCCAAGCTCGGCGTCGATGTCAAAAACGACTTCGAGCCGGACTACCAGGTGATCGAAGGCAAGCAGAAAGTGCTCACCGAGCTGCGCAAGGCCGCCAAGACCGCCGAAAAAGTCTACCTCGCGCCCGATCCGGACCGCGAGGGAGAGGCGATCGCCTGGCATGTCGCCAACTCCATTCGCAAGGGCTCCAAGGCCACCTTCTACCGCGTCGCCTTCAACGAAATCACCAAGGGCGCGGTCCTCGAAGCGATCCAGCAGCCGCGCGAAATCGACATGAATCTCGTCAACGCCCAGCAGGCGCGACGCGTCCTCGACCGCATCGTCGGGTACACGGTGTCGCCGTTCCTGTGGCAGACTGTCGCCCGCAACCTCTCCGCCGGTCGCGTCCAGTCGGTTGCCCTGCGGCTCGTCTGCGAACGCGAAAACGAGATCACCGCCTTCGTCGCCCAGGAGTACTGGCAGATCCTCGCCGAACTCCAGACGAAGAAGAAGGAGAGCTTCGAAGCGCGCCTCTATAAGATAGAGGACAAGACCGTCGTCAAACCGGGCGAAAGCAACGGCAAGAAGGTCACGATCGGCTCCGAGACCGAAGTCCAGGGGTATCTCAAGGAGCTTGAGCAAGCCTCCTGGAGCGTCGCCGAAATCAAGAACACCGAGCGCATTCGCCGCCCCTCCGCTCCCTTCATCACCTCGACCCTCCAGCAGGAGGCCGCCAAAGCGTTCGGCTACTCGCCGAAGATCACGATGCGTCTGGCCCAGGATCTGTACGAAGGCGTCGATATCGGCCAGGACGGCGCCACCGGCCTCATCACCTACATGCGCACCGACTCCACGCGTATCGCCGACGAAGCCCTGAAAGCCGCCCGCGAGGTGATCGCCAGAGACTACGGCAAGCAGTACCTGCCCGCCAAGGCGCAGGTCTACTCCAAGAAGCAAGGGGCGCAGGACGCCCACGAAGCGATCCGCCCGACCTACCTGACCCTGCCGCCTGAAAAAGTCAAGCGCTTCCTCAACCCGCGCCAATTCAAGCTCTACACGCTGATCTGGAATCGCTTCCTCGCCTCCCAGATGAACCCGGCGAAGTACGATGTCGAAACGGTTGACATTAACGCCGCGCGGTTCATCTTCCGCGCTTCGACCCAGCGCCTCGTCTTCGACGGATTCCTGAAAATCTACCACGAAGAAATCGAGCCGGATGACAACGGCAACGGCGAAAACGGCTTCGTGCCGCTCCCGAAGCTGGCCGAGAAGGACCCGCTCGACCTGCTGAACCTGACGCCCAACCAGTCGTTTACCAAACCCCCCGCCCGTTACTCCGAGGCCTCGCTGGTGAAACGGCTCGAGGCCGACGGCATCGGCCGCCCCTCGACCTACGCCTCGATCATCTCGACCCTCCGCGACCGCAAATATGTCAAACTCGAGGCGCGCAAACTCTCGCCGACCGAACTCGGTCAGGCGGTCAACAAGATCCTCGTCGAAAATCTACCCAAGCTCTTCAACGTCAAGTTCACCGCCGACATGGAACGCGAACTCGACCTCGTCGAGGACGGCACCGATGACTGGGTCAAAGTCCTCAACGACTTCTACAAGCCGTTCATCGCGACCATCGAGAAACTCAAGGGCAAGCAGAAACAAATCAAGGAAGCCCTGACCGAAGCGACCGACATCAAGTGCGAGAAGTGCGGTTCCCCCATGGTCATCAAGTGGGGCCGTAACGGCCGCTTCCTTGCCTGCTCGGCCTACCCCGAATGCAAGTCGACCCGGCCGCTCCCCGAGGAAGAGGCCGCCAGCAAAACCACCGAGATTTGCGAGAAGTGTGGCTCCCCCATGGTCATCAAGACCGGTCGTTTCGGCCGCTTCCTCGCGTGCTCCGGCTACCCGGACTGTAAGAATACCCGCGCTATTACCCTCGGCATCACCTGCCCGCAGGAAGGCTGCGGCGGAAAACTGGTCGAGAAGCGCACCAAGGGTGGCAAAGTTTTCTACGGTTGCTCGCATTACCCCAAGTGCAAGTTCGCCACTTGGGACAAACCGTCGGCGCACCCCTGCCCGAGCTGCAACCACCCCTTCCTGGTCCACAAGGAATCCAAGACCAAGGGTGAATACTTGCAGTGCCCGCAGTGCAAGAGCGTGATCGCCCCCGAAAATGTCGAAACTCCCACCCCGGCCTAATCCGCCGGGGTTCCCCCGATTCTATTGTAGTTGACCCGTCCGACCCCGTGGTCTATCATGGCATACCATGTTGAGCCAGACCCTGTCTGCCTACCTCGAGTCGCTCGCCCTTGAGCGCAAGAGTGCGCCGCGCACGATCGACGCCTATCGCCGCGACCTGGAGCCATGGGTCGCTTTCCTTGAGCAGCAGCATGCCGCCATGCCCGGCAACCGCAGGAACGACCCGCTCCTCCTGCGCGTCTATCTCCGACAACGATCCGAAGCCGGCGTTTCCAACCGCTCGCTGGCCCGATTCCTCTCGGCCCTCTCCGGATTCCAGAAATTCCTCGCCGCGAAGGGTCAGAAGGATCTCGTCTTCAAGCTCCCGAAAATGAAATACAGCGCCACTATCCCGAACTTCATCCCGCAGAAAGAGGCGGGCCGCCTCTTCACGGATCCCTGCCCGCAGGAGACCACCGGAACCTACTTCTTCCGGCGCGACTTCGTAATGATCGTGCTCCTGTATGCGACCGGTATCCGGCGCGAGGAACTCGCCGGTATTCGCCTGGGAGATATTGATTTACGGCAGGGGCTCATCACGGTCACGGGCAAGGGGAATAAGGTCCGCGTCGTTCCCCTGGGCGACGAAGCCCGCAAGGATCTCGATGCCTACCTGACCGACCGCACGCAATTCCTGGCCGCGCAGGGCACAAGCTCCGACAACCTGCTGTTGAACCGATATGGTAAACCGCTGTCGGTGCGCTCGATAGACCGACTCGTCAGCTCGTTCGGCCGCCGCCGCGGACTCGACTTCACGCCCCACGCACTGCGGCACTCGTTCGCGACCCACCTGCTGGAAAACGGCGCCGACCTGATGGTGATAAAAGAAATTCTGGGCCACGCCTCCCTGTCGACCACCCAGAAGTACACCCACGTAACCGCGGAAGCGATGAAGAAAGTCTACCGCAAAGCGCACCCGCGCTCGGGAACCAAAGACTGAAAGAGGCTAGGATGCGAACCCGCTCCACAACGATTCTCGGCATCATCCACAACGGCAAAGCGGCGATCGCCGGCGATGGCCAGGTGACCATCGAGGACACGATCATCAAGTCGAAATCGACGAAAGTCCGCACCATGCGCGACGGCAAGATCCTCTGCGGCTTCGCGGGAGCGGCCGCCGACGCCCTGTCGCTGTACGAATTGCTCGAGAAGAAAGTCGACGAGTACTCCGGCAACCTGCCCCGCGCCGCCGTCGAACTCGCCAAAGAGTGGCGCACCGATAAAATGCTGCAGAAACTCGAGGCCCTCATCGCCGTTACCGACGGCAAACACATATTCCTCATCAGCGGCAACGGCGACGTCATCGAGCCCGACGACAAGATCGTCGCTATCGGATCCGGCGGCTCGTTCGCCCTCGCCGCCGCCCGCGCGCTCATCCACGCCAACCCGAAACTGACCGCCGAAAAAGTCGCCGTCAAGGCGCTCCAGATTGCTTCCGAGATCTGCATCTTTACCAACGACCAGATAACGGTGGAAACGATCGAATGAACAACTCCTATCCCACCCCCCGGGAAATCGTCACCCATCTCGACAAGTACATTATCGGCCAGGACCGTGCGAAGAAATCCGTCGCCATAGCCCTGCGCAACCGCTGGCGGCGGCAGAATGTCGAGGGCGACCTGCGCGGCGAAATCATGCCCAACAACATCATCATGATCGGCCCGACCGGCGTGGGGAAGACTGAGATCGCCCGCCGCCTCGCCGACCTCGCCGGCGCCCCGTTCATCAAGGTCGAGGCTTCCAAATTCACCGAGGTCGGCTATGTCGGCCGCGATGTCGAGTCGATGGCCCGCGACCTCGTCGACATCAGCGTCAACATGGTCAAATCCGAGCAGTTCGAGGGGCTCCGCGGCAGGGCCGAGGAGAACGCGATCGAACGCGTGCTCGACCTGCTGCTCATGCCGGCCTCCCAGCCCGTCCCCGGCCAGCCTTCGCCCGAACTACCCCAGCCCGAAACCATCACCCGCACCCGCGCCAAGCTTCGCACCAAACTCCTTGCCGGCGACCTCGACGACCGCGAGGTCGAGGTCCAGGCGCCGCAGAACCAGTTCCCCGTCGTCGAGGTTTTCTCGCCCATGGGCATGGAGGAACTCGGGCTCAATTTTCAGGAGATGTTCTCCGGCCTCATGCCTAAAAAGACCCGTCGCCGCAAAATGCCTGTGAAAGACGCCCTGAAGTTCCTCGCCAACCAGGAACTCGACAAGCTCGTCGACATGGACGACGTCATCGCCGAGGCCCTCGACCGCGTGCAGGAGTCCGGCATCATCTTCATCGACGAAATCGACAAGATCGTCGGCGACAACCAGCGCACCGGCCCGGATGTCTCCCGCGAGGGAGTCCAGCGCGACATCCTCCCCATTGTCGAGGGAAGCGCGGTCATGACCAAGTACGGCATGGTTCGCACCGACCATATCCTCTTCATCGCCGCCGGCGCGTTCCATTCAAGCAAACCGGCCGACCTGATCCCGGAACTGCAGGGTCGATTCCCGATCCGGGTCGAACTCGATTCCCTCACCGCCGATGACTTCGAGCGCATCCTGACCGAACCGAAGTCCGCGTTGGTGTTGCAGTACCAGGCGCTCCTGAAAACCGAGGGCGTGCAGCTCGAATTCCAGAAAGAAGCCGTGCGGCGAATCGCCGAGTTCGCTGAGCAGGTGAATACCGAGACCGAGAATATCGGCGCGCGCCGCCTGCACACGGTGCTGACAACGCTGCTGGAGGACATCCTCTTCGAGCCGCCCGCAAAGAAGAAGATCACGATTACCGCCAAGATGGTGGAGAAGACGCTCGCGTCGATCATCGCCGACGAAGACCTGAGCCGGTATATACTATAGCTTGTCTATACACCGTTCGATTCAACAGGGGAGATCATGTCGAACAAACTGTTTCCACTTCTCGACGACAAGCAGCAGCGCGGCAGCAAACCGCGGTGTCACCTGCTTACCTGCGGCGACGCAGATCTTGTTTCCAGAAGACTTACAGAACTCGTAACCCCGCACGCTGAGATCCGCCCTGAAGACCGCTGGTTGCCAAAGGGATTTGACTGCATCGAGGAAGCTCGGCTGGGCGAAACTCCTGAATTGGTCTCAGACGACCAACGCGATCAACTCCTGGCTTGGTGGCTTGAGGTGCGCGAGCGGGCCAATACGCCGAATTGGGATATCGCTAGTACAGCTCTTGTCATCGGCCGGGCCGGGCTAGTGTTGGTAGAAGCCAAAGCCCATGAGGCAGAGCTTTCAAGATCGGGCAAAGTCACCAGCGAGAAGACATCGCAAAGCGGCCTCAAAAACCATGAGAAGATAGGGCGTGCAATTGAACAGGCCAACGGATGCCTGAATCAATTGAAAGTCGGCTGGAACCTCTCCCGCGACTCCCACTACCAACTCGCCAACCGCTTCGCCTGGGGATGGAAGCTCGCCTCGATGGGTGTTCCGGTCGTGCTGGTCTACCTCGGATTCCTCGGCGCTGACGACATGGCCGCGCCCTATGTACCCCTCCGCGACCATGAACACTGGAAAGATGCGGTGCTAGAATACTCAAGGGACATCGTACCGGTGGATGTATGGGAAACACCGATCAAGATCGGTGATGTGCAGCTAATTCCTTTGATTCGATCCCTGCGTGTCAACTTGCCGCAATAAGCTTCGTAGGGCACGACCCTTCAGCGGTCGTGCCTATTGATGTGATGTAAGGTGTCCTCACCTGACATCACATCAATGAGTCTTCTGTAGGTCAGGACCCTTGCGGTCCTGACATTGACTCAACGCCAACGCCTGGTGACTGTCATTGCGAGCGCAGCGAAGCAATCTCTCTTGGTTGAATATGATTCGCAGTGGGAGGAGTAGGTCGGGTTCGGAGGGAGCGAAGCTCCCGAGAAACCCGACTGGAGACGTATAGGGATTGGTCTTGCAGCTCCCCCCTACACGTAATGAATCTTTATATCCCCAATAAAACTGTTCGCCGCAATATACAACCGCTTCTCGGCGGTCCCGTAATCCGCCGACTGCGCATCGAGATTATTCCCGAACCCCGATGACCGCCGTCCCAGCACCTCGATATCACCGATGAAATTCGAGCAGTGTGCAAACACCGCCATCCCCACCGGCACGAGAATCCGTATATCCCCAAGAAAATTCGACACGATCATCCGACTCAACCCACCCTGCAACTTCGCCCCGTGCAACCGGATCTCCAGATCCCCCGCACCCATCGAGACCTCCACATTCTGCACCGCCTGATCGCGCAGGTCAATCAGCATATCTCCAAAGAGCTTGCTGAATTTGACCTTGCCGTCCTCATAGTTCGCGATTATCGCCATCGGTGGTTCAGACCCGCCGGATGAACTGGTGGAAAACGACGCGGACTTCATCGACGGCCCGGCAGAACCCGGTTCTGCACTGGCCGACGGTTGCTCTGAAGTCCTCTCGGGTGGCGTAGTTGGGCTGCCGGCAGGCGGGGGAGAGGGGGGGGCTTGGTAGGGCGGCTGCCCGAACGGCGCCTGCGCTTCGGCAGCACTCGCGCTGAACGCCGCCTCGTCGCGCTGCCTCCGCCGAATGATCAGCCACACCCCCAGGGCAATGAATCCAAGAGGAATCAGGTACCCGAAGAGGTCACCTACGTCCATGATATCCAGCGAATTGAGCAGAAACACCAATCCGAGGAGAATCAGGACCATGCCGAAAAATGCGCGTTGGCCGGTCATATCTACTACTCGCCTCTCCTTTACTTAAGACTACGTAATATGGGCCGTACTGTTCCAGTTCGCAAGGGAATAGCGGATGTCCCCGTCCCGGCGGCCGCGCCTCGGCCACGGCCCCTACCTCCGTACCTGGCCCCGTTCCTCCCCTTGACTTTGCCCCGCCGGTCCTCTTTATTCCACGAGATTTGAGAAACGCTTTGGTTAATATCTGACAGGAGGACATATGCCCCGCTCCCTGACCCAGATCACCGATTTCACCGCGTCGGAGGTCCACGAGATTTTCGATCTCTGCGCCAGGATGAAGAACAAGCAGATCGCACCGAAACCGCTCGCCGGCAAATCGGTCGCCTGCATCTTCACCAAACCCTCACTGCGCACCCGCATCTCGTTCGAGGTCGGCATCAACGAACTCGGCGGCAACGCCCTGTACGTCACCGACAACGAAATCAAACTTGGCGAACGCGAAACGATCGAAGACGCCGCGCGCGTCCTCTCCCGCTATGTCGGCATGATCATGATCCGCACCTTCAAACAGTCCGACGTCGACGGCCTCGCCAAATACGCCACCGTCCCCGTCGTCAACGGCCTCACCGACCTCGTCCACCCGTGCCAGATCCTCGGCGACTACTTCACCGTGCTCGAGCACCTGCCGAAAAAGGACCGCTACAAAATCGCCTATGTCGGCGACGGCAACAATATCACCAACAGCTGGCTGAACCTCGCCTCCCTGATCCCGATGGATTTCCGTATCGGCACCGCCGCCGACACCCAGCCCGATCCAGCTATCCTCGCGCGCGCCAAGCGCAACCCGGACAGCCGGATCCTCCTTACCGAGGATCCTAAAGAAGCAGTGGCGGGGGCCGATGTAGTCTATACGGATGTCTGGGCCTCCATGGGCCAGAAACATCTGGCTGAAGCGAAGGCAGAGAAGCTCAAAAGATACCAACTAAACAGCTCCCTGCTGGCTCTGGCCGACCCGAAAGCCATCGTGCTGCACTGCCTGCCGGCGGAACGGGGACGGGAAATCACCGACGAGGTCCTGGATGGCCCGCAGTCGCGTGTATTCGACGAAGCTGAAAACCGGCTGCACATCCAGAAGGCCATCATGGCCTTCCTGCTGAACTGCTGACGCGATTGCCGGATTGGTCCACCCGGAAGGAGCGTAAGTCGAAAAGGAGACGCCATGCGTTTCTGCAAAGCCATGTTCCTTCCGGGTGCGATCCTCATCGTCGCCCTCGGCCTCATCTGGGGTTGCGGCGACGACGACAACCCGGTCAAGTGGGGGAGTGACGACGATCCGCTGTTCCAGGCCGTCAGCGCCCAGTTCAACCAGGTGATCGACTCCACCTTCGCCGGGATCGGTGAAAGTTTCACCTCCATGTCAACCCTCCAGGGCGACGACAACGTCGACCCGGTCCTCTACGGCCCCGGTGACCCTAATGCAACCACCGACTCCCTGACCCTAACTTACACCGGCGGTTGGCACATCCTCCACCTCGCCTGGCACAACGAATTCGGCTACCTGGCCATCGTCAATGACTCGGTCCAGTTCGCGAAACTTGGCGAGCCGCAGATGCAGGGCGGCGACATAGACCGCCTCACCTACCGCCACCACTGGTCATGGGCCGCGCCGGACACAACCGTCTCCCATATCGACCTCAACGGCAACAGCGGGTTCGATATCACCGGCCTCGACACCGATGAGGCCACGATCGATGGCACCCACGACTTCGCCGCCCGGGTGAAAGCCGTCTTCGCCGACTCAACCGTCGATTGGCACTTCACGGTCGAAAGCAGCCTCTCAAACTTCACCGTGTCAAAGACCCCTGTCGGCTGGGCGCAGAGCTGCCCCAGTGAAGGACAGTGGCATGCGACGATCACCTCGACCTACCGGAAGGACGACAACCCGTCAGTCGAACAAACTTGGAACTGCCAGGCGACACTCGAGAACGGCGAGATCCGCGTGATCGTCTTCTGCAACGATTACCGCTGGACCTATACCCGCGAAGCTTGCTCGCTGTAGTTGCTCTGCCCGTTCCGGCGCCAGCTTTCAACCCGGCGGCCACCACCGCCGGGTTTTCTTTGGCCGCGACAGTATCCTCCCGTTGACATTCTCCACCCGCGTGAGTAAATAACCGCCATGGAAGAAGTCATCAAGTACGCCGGCTGTTTCGTGTGCGGCGACTGCAACCCGAACGGCCTGAACGCACGGTTTTTCTTCGATGGAACCGAAGTGACGACGGAAATTGTCGCCGACAAACGCTTCGAGGGCTACAGCGGCATCTGCCACGGCGGCATCACCGCCGCGCTCCTCGACGAAGTCATGGTCAAAGCGGTGCTCGCAACCGGGATTTTCTCCACAACCGCGGAAATGACCGTCCGCTACCACCGCCCGGTCCGCGTCGGCGAACGGGTCATCTGCCGCGGCCGAATCACGCAGCACAAGGGCCGCGCTTACTTCACCGAAGCCAGCGCGGTCAACGGCGAGGGCCAAGCGCTCGCCTCGGCCACCGGGAAGTACATCGAGGCCCGCGACGAATTCCGCGACCAGTTGATGAAGCCGTCCGACTGACAGCTTGCAGTCACCGCGACTGCAATGGGCAGTCCGCTGCATACCCGGCCGCCGTGGCGCCCCCGACATCTCTTTGCTGCCAGCTTACTTAACCGGCAATCCGGGCAAACCCGAATGGCGGCACAGCCGTTGCTGCCTACGATACCATGGCCGAACCAAAATTCCTCAAGTGCTACATCACGACCTCCAACCGGGAAGCGGCCGACTCTTACCTGTCCGAACGCGGCTTCGCCCCCGGCGTCGTATCTTTTGCTATCCCCGACTACGGCATCCTCTTCCGATGCCGCGCTTCAGGTGCCTCCGTTGACCTCGAATTCGGCGCCTACTTCGCGCTGCTTCGCTTCATCAAAACCCGCCTGGCGAAAGAGAAAATCAAAGCCGTTCAGGTGCTTTCGTCCAACCCCGAGTTCGTGTTCGCGTTCACCGGGAAAAGCCCCCACCTGGTCAAAGACGAAGAACGTCGCCGCCTCCTGAATGACTACAGCCGCGAGTTTACCCTCGCGGTCGGCTATGTTCCCCAACTGGACAATCGCGCCGTGCTGTCGACCGCCGACCTCCCCTCGGTGCCCCAGGGAGCGAAATTCACACTCACCCCCGACGGCGCCTCCGAGCGTCGCCCCGCCATCCGCCCCTTCCGCAAAGGCGTGGACCTCTAAAATCGAATTTTTCTCTCCGATTGACAAATCCCTGCCGCTGCGTACCTTACCTCTATGACGTTTCGTTCCGCGCGGTGCGCCGTTAAACATCCGCGCTCCACGCACGTCTCTCGTCATTGAAGATACGTTGTACCCACTCGTCCGGAGGTTCATGAGATGAAGACGCTGCTACGGGCAACCCTGCTCGGTCTATTAGTCCTCACCGCCGCTTCGGCTCAGGCCGAAGGCATTCACTGGGTAACCGTCAAGAACTCCTTCCAGGCCAGCATCGCGGCCCAGGTAGCCGACCACGCCTGGCTGCGCGACGGCAACCGGTTCCTGGCCGGCCTGACGCCCGAACAGGCAGCGCTTCTGCGGCAGTCCGGGCTCGAACTCGAAACCCTCATGACCGACATCGATCCGGCTGGCATCTACCGCGTCATGCCCGACGGCCGTGCGCCCCGTCGACCGGTGAATCTCCAGGCACTCGGGCAGGCCGCCGACCTCGGCGACAACGTGACCCTGCTGATCACCGATCCCTCCCGAGCCGCCTCGCTCAACGAAGACAACGGCTACCTCGTGACCCCACTGGCCGAGCTGTCGATCCGCTGGTTGTACCGGCCGCCGACCGTCGCCGCGGGACTTCAGCAGGCCGCGGACTTTCCCAGCGACTCCGTCATCGACCTCGTCAGCCTCGACTCGCTCCTCGAATACGACACCCGTCTCATGAATTTCCGGACCCGGTATGTCTGGTCCGACTCCATCGACGCCGCCCGCGACTGGATGGTTGCCAAGTTCCAGAGCTGGGGCTACACCGATGTCTCCTGGCAGGCCTTCACCTGGAACAGCGGCACCCACTACAACGTCGTCGTTGTCAAACCCGGCTATGCCGAACCCGACAAAGTCATCGTTGTCGGCGGCCACTATGATACGTATAACTCCCAGCAGTCCTCCCTGGTCTTCGCCCCCGGTGCCGATGACAACGGCTCCGGCACCGCCGCGACCATGGAAATGGCTCGCATACTGGCCGATATCCCTCTGCGCAAAACCGTTATCTTCATCCCGTTCACCGCTGAGGAAGTTGGCCTGATCGGTTCCGCATACGCCGCCTCGCAGTTTGTCGCCAACGGCACCGATATCGAGGTGATGTTCAACTACGACATGATCGGCTACGATCCCTCAGACACCCGCCAACTCGCCATCTCCGGCGCCTCGTTCAACAACAACTACCGGGACTTCATGGTCGAAACCGTTACCCGGCTGACCGACCTCGTCCCGGTCCCCGAAAATTCTCCCGGCGGTTCCGACCACCAGTCCTTCATCAACCAGGGTTTCCCGGTCATCAACTGCATTGAAGGGACCTTCAATTACCAGGGCTGGCACACCAATACTGACCTGACCAGCTACATGAACTTCCCCTACATGACGAAAGTCGTGCAGGCCGGTATCGCCTCGCTCGCGGCTATCGCCAACGCCTCCCACCCGACCGAGATCGAATGGCTCGCCGATCAGGGCGATGGCTCGGCCATCGAAGTCTTCTGGGCCAGTTGCGACCCGACTTACTCCTACACCGTCCGCTGGGGCACGTCGCCCGGCGTCTACACCGATTCGGCCGCCGCGCCCCTCGGAAGCTGCTCGTACCTCGTCAACGGTCTCCAGGAGGGCCAGGTCTACTACTTCTCAGCGGTCGGCGTAGCCCCCGGCGCCTATCCGCCGATCTATGCCGCGGAAGACAGTCTGACTCCACTCATCCTGCCCCGCGCACCAACCGTCTTCCGGGCCGAACCCGGCCTCGGCACGATCGAGTTGAGCTGGCGACGAAACCCCGAAGCCGACCTCGCCTCCTACCGCATCTACCGCAGCATCTCCGACATGGGATTCTCCCCCTACCGCGACAACGTCACCGACACCGCGTTCACCGACACCGATGTCCTCGGGCAAACCAAGTACACCTACCGGATCACGGCTATTGACGACGACGCCAACGAATCCCCCTACTCGCAGGAACAGGAAATGTGGGCGGCGACCTTCGATGGCGGCATGCTGATTGTCGACGAGATCACGCAGGGTTCCGGCGTTCCGACTCAGACCGCCCAGGAGGCCTTCTGGGACACGACACTCGGCGCCACGCCTTTCGCCATCGTGCAGGTGGAAGAGATAACCGACGCGTTGAAGCGCAGTACCGCTGGCCAGTATTCGTCGCTTCTGTGGTTCGATGACGATCTCGCCCGGAAGACCATCGTCAACTCCGGTGACACGCTCGACTGGTACGCCGGATTCACCGGAAATATCCTCATCTCTGGCTTGCGGACCATGCAGTTCTGGGGCAGCAGCGGCCTCGTTCCCGGCGATTTCCGCTACGATGAGCTGGGCCTCGCCGGATTCACTGACAACCCGACCAAAGACTTTCTCGGCGCCCACGGTCAGAGCGGTTGGCCGGATCTCCAGGTCGAATTACCCAACCTGCTCGGCAACCTCCCTTACATTCCGTCATTCCAGGCCGGTCCCGGAACCACCGTGATTTACACGTATGACGCCGCCAGCGACGATCCGTCTCGGGAAGGCACCACCGTCGGTATTCTGAAACAGACGCCCAACGGAGCCCGGATTCTCCTGGCTTTCCCCGTCATGTTTCTGACCGACTCCACCGCCACGCTGCTGATGGAAAAGGTCAAGACACTCTTCGGTGAGGGCGGAACGATCGCGGTTAACGGCGATGTCGACCAGAACGGAAAGATCAATGTTGGCGACTTGACCTACCTCGTGGCTTACCTGTTCCGGGCAGGAGCAGAGCCGCCGGTGCTCAACGCCGCCGATGTCAACGGCGACTGCCGAATCAACGTTGTCGATGTGACCTACCTCGTCGGATACCTCTTCAAGGGTCAGGCCGAACCACAGCCCGGTTGTATCGAGTAATCTGCGATCTGCTATTTGGACCTTTCGAAGACCGGCCGGTTACCCTCCGCCGGTCTTCGCTTTTACGGGTGTTACCTGCCATGCATAATCTGTGTCGGGCGACAGCGGGCGGCCCGTGGCTCCCATAGCGACCGCATGCCCCGCAATTTCGACCTAACCTCCCATATGACAGCCCCTTGCGGGAAGGTGCGGCTGGCGCGGCACAGGAGTTGCTCCATGTCACGGTATGGATTTACGCGCACTCCAGCAGATACACATCGTCGAGCAGGACCGGGTTCTTCCCTTTGAGTGGGACGACGATGCCCGGACCGAAATCGTCGCCGATCCCTCAGGAATCCTCCGCGATCCGCTCCTGGTAACGCCTCTCGATGACGAGGGATACTTGTTGCTCGACGATGTCCGGCTGTACTACTCGCTGATCGACGCCGGCGTGCAGCACCTCCCGGTGCAGATCTGCCCGCCGGTCCAGTTGTCCGTTCAGACCGGCCCCGTCGGGCTCATCCACTTCGGCCCCGACGATCTCATGCGGGTCGCCTCCCGTTTCCCCGACCGAATAGAACTGCTTCAGGGGGACGCAAAGCACGTCGACTCCCCCGATATCCTTCACCTCAGTTTCGAATTCGCGAACGCCCCCGCCATCCACGCGCACATCCGCCACTCCAGCCGCTCCGGTTGTCCGGTACCGCTCGATGCCCTGTTTCGCACCATCGTCGACAGCGGATCCTACTTCCTGATTCCCGAGGGCGGGGAAGAGGCCGACCTGTTCGAGCACGTCCCATACTTCACCGGATCAATCATCCTCCCGCACTTTGACCTCGAGGACTTGCGCTGCGCCGTACTCAGCGGACGCCCCTTCCCACCCGGCCTCTTTCAGATCCAGGCCGCCTGCCGCGTCCTTGGCATTGACTTCCCGGTGCAAGTGCTTACCGACCAGTCAGGGGTCGAGGACAAACAGTCATTTCTCGCCGAGCTGATCGGCCTGCGCGCTCGACGTCGCCGCATCGCCTGCTACGACGGCCGCGTCTACCGCCTCAACCGCTGAATTCTCCCGCCACCGCCGCATCTGAATTCCCGAATCTCCGGCAAATCACTGCCACGCAGATCCCGTGCGCAAAAAATTGGTTGAAGGCCGTTGTGCGCACACCGTAGATTGCGCCACTATGAGCGGCGAATGGAAAGTACCTGGCCACAAACAAAACGCCCGGCGACAACTGTCGGCCGGGCGGATTGCTCTAGCGCTGACGGATGGATCAGATGGGCTTGGACATGCCCCTGGCCAGGCGGGATTTGTACCGACCGGCCGCGCGGCGATGGATCAGGCCCCGGGAAGCGGCGCGATCGATCAACGACGTCACGTTCCGATAACGATCGGCGATATCCTCAGCGCCGGCCGAGGCGCGCATATCGCGAATGGCCGTGCGAAGGTGCGACCGCCAGGCGCGGTTCCGCGTCCGCTGCTTCTCCGACTGCTTCATCCGTTTGAAATTCGATTTGTGATGCGGCATGCTATCCTTTCTCACTCTTTTTTTCCAAAAACAATCTCTAAATATAGGCTATGACGGAGTTTTGTCAACGTCTGAAGAAAAGAAAAGTTCACTGGCCGGATCGGCCACCACCGTCTCCGTCGCCACCGCCGGATCCCGGATTCTGGGCCTTATCCGAGAACAGGTTATGGCCTATTTCTTCGGCGCCGGCATGGCCACCGACGCCTTCGTCACCGCCTTCCGCATCCCTAACCTGTTGCGGGACTTGTTCGCCGAGGGGGCGCTCTCGTCGGCCTTCGTCCCCATTTTTAAGGAACGCCTCGTCACCAGCTCCAAAGACGATGCCTTCAAAATGGCCAATGTTGTCATCACCGCTATCCTGATCGTCGTCGGCCTCGTTGTCCTCCTCGGCATTATCGCCAGCCCCGCCCTCATCTACCTGTTCGCCCACGGCTTCACCGACGATGCCGCCAAATTCGACCTGACCGTGTCCCTGACCCAGGTCATGATGGCCTACCTGCTCCTGGTCTCGCTGTCGGCCCTGATCATGGGGATGCTCAACTCGTTCGGGCGATTCGGCATTCCGGCCATCTCGCCGGCCATGTTCAACATCGGCACCATCCTCGTCGTGTACGGCTTCTACGAGTACTTCGACCAGCCCATCTACACTATGGCTATCGGCGTCCTCGTCGGTGGGCTCGGCCAGATACTGATCCAGCTGCCCGCCCTCCTGCGCATCGGCTACCGCTTTCGATTCTCCCTGAACATCTTCGACGCCGGCCTGCGGCGCATCGGCCGGCTCATCACCCCGATGATCATCGGCCTCTCGGCCGGGCGGATCAATATTCTCACCGGCACCATGATCGCGTCCTTCCTCGTCGAGGGAACCATCTCCTACCTCAACTACTCCTACCGGCTCATGCACTTCCCGCTCGGCGTATTCGCTGTCGCTATCGGAACGGTCGCTCTCCCGCGCGTGGCCGAACAAGTCGCCCGCCACGAAAATAAGGAAGTGGGGGAGACGTTCCTCAGCGCTTTCGGACTGAACTCCTACGTCGTGATCCCCTCGGCCGTCTTCCTGGCCCTGCTCGGCCAACCCATCGTTGATCTCATCTACCAGTGGGGCGCCTTCTCCGAACTCGACAGCGAGCGCACCGCCCTCACGCTTCTGCACTACTCGTACGGCCTGATTGGATTTGCCGTCGTCCGTGTCGTGGTGCCGTTCTTCTACGCCTACAGTGACTCCCGAACGCCCATGAAGATCTCGCTCCTCACGGTCCTGGTGAACCTCCTACTGTACTGGCCGATGATCAAGCTCCTCGATTTCGCCGGCTTGGCCGCCGCAACCTCGCTGGCGGCTCTGCTTAACGGCGCCTTGCTCGTCTACCTGCTCCCAAAGAAAGGGGTCGAAGTCCCCTTTGCCCGACTTGCCTCAACCACCCTGAGAATACTGGTCGCCTCTCTGGCCGCATGGGGAATAGCCCGTTTCCTCCCCTACGGTCTGATTGTTCCACTGGACAACTCGGTCCCCGGACGTCTCCTCGCCCTCGCCCTGCCATCCGTGATCGGATTGATCCTGTATATCGTTTTTTCCTTTGCCTTCCGTATTCGCGAGATTAGCTTGCTCAAAAGCAGGCTACTGCGAAAACGGCAGACGGGAAAATGACAGCGCGAACGTATCCGGGGGTCTTCTCGCTCATATTCATTGCCGGTGGAATTATCGCCGCCGAACTGGTGCGCTTTCCCTCATGGACCCTCCTCGTAGCCGCAATGACCGCCCTTCTCGCTTCAGGAATATTCCTGCTCGTTCGCTGCCCATCCGCCGCCACCCTTTCGCTCGGCCTCGCCCTTGCCGGCCTCGCCGCCTCAACCTACGCCCGTAACGTGTACGACCTCGCGCACCGCGACCTCGGCCGCTTCGCCGATACCGAAACCCGCTACCGCATCATCGGCCAGGTCGATGACTGGCCCGAAGCCCGCACCGACCGACTCGACATCATCCTGCGGGTTGATTCGCTCGGTGTCGGTACGCTCGTTCCGGTGACCGGACGACTCCTGCTCAAAATCGCCGACACCGCTGCTTCCGTCCAATTCGGTGACCGGCTGGAATTCTACGCACGCCTTTATCCGGTCTCCGACGGCGGCGGTTCGTTCGACTACGCCCGCCACTTGCAGCTGCAGGGCATCCACGCCTTGGCCTACGCCCCCACCCGCCACGACATCCGACGGTGCGCCCGTCCCCCGATCGGACTTGTGGCCATCGTCGATACCATCCGCACCGAGATCACCGGCGCCCTCAATCGCAATCTTCCGCCCGATGCCGCTGCGCTGGCCGGCGGCTTCCTCATCGGTGAGACCCGCACCATCCCGCGCTCGGTCTACCGCAACTTCCGCGATTCCGGCACACTCCATCTCCTCGCCGTCTCGGGATCCAATGTCGCGCTGGTCATCGGCTTCGTCATGGTGCTCCTGCGCCCCTTCCGGACGCGACGGCTCTGGCGCACGATCCTTCTTCTGGGTGCGCTCATTCTGTTCGCACTCCTCTGTCGCGGAGAACCGTCCGTTGTCCGCGCTTCGGTGATGGCCGCGCTCGTGCTCGTTGCCCGCCTCGCCGGCCGACGCATCAATCTGAACAACATCATCGCCCTCACCGCCGCCGTAATCCTCTTCGTCGACCCCACCCAGCTCTTCAGCGTCGGCTTTCAACTCTCCTTTGCGACCGCCTGGGGACTCGTCTTCATGACCCCGGCCGTATTTCATGTGCTGGACCGCAAGCATCACGGTTCGATCCGGCGCTGGTGCACGCTTGCGATCACCGCCTCTCTGACCGCACAAATTTTCTCCGCACCCCTCATCGCTCTGTATTTTCAGCGCCTTCCGCTCCTCTCGACACTGGCCAACCTGGCCATTGTCCCGCTCGTGTCGGTGGCGGTTCTCAGCGCACTGGTGGTGCTCGTGCTCGAGTTCATCTGGCCCCCCCTGGCACTCGTAGCTGGGACACTCCTCGGATACCTCATGGATCTCGTGCTTTACTGCCTTGACTCCTTCTCCGGATCGCATGCACCCATGATTGAAACCGCAGGTGTCTCCCTGCCCGCCGTTATCGTCGCGTATGCCTGCCTGATTCTCTGTGGCTGGGCGCTCACCTCGATTCGCCTGCGGCGCGTGGCCGTGATCGCCTGTCTGCTTGCCGTTAACCTCGGCTTGGCCCGTTCGCTCGCCACCTCCCAGCAACCAACCGGCATGACCGTTCATCTCAGCCGCGTTCCGGGCGGAATCGCCGCGGCCATTCTGCCCGACCGATCCGATCAGGCCGATCTCGTCGTGACCGGCCTGACCGCGCGCGCGTATCC
>JBGSIV010000177.1:0-19062 GCA_041742355.1 Candidatus Zixiibacteriota bacterium | reverse complement strand
CCGACGAACGACTGGTGTTTGATCGCGCGGTAGCCGTGGTCGCGCTCGAGTTCGAATTCCCGTTCCTGCAAGCGGGCATAGGCCATCATGCCTTCATCGCGGTAGGCGTGGGCGAGTTCGAACATGATCGTGTTGAGGGAGTGGAAGCCGGCCAAGGTGACGAACTGGAACTTGTAGCCCATTTCGGCGAGGTCGTTCTGGAAACTGGCAATCTGTTCGTCGGTAAGGAATTTCTTCCAGTTGAACGATGGGGAGCAGTTGTAGGCGAGCAGTTTGCGGGGGTGCTCCTTGTGGATTGCCTCGGCGAACTGCCGGGCTTCGTCGAGATCGGGGTGGGCCGTTTCGCACCAGATCAGGTCGGCATAGGGGGCGTACGCCAGGCCGCGGGAGATCGCCTGGTCGAGTCCGGCTTTGACTTCGAAGAAACCGTCGACAGTGCGTTTGCCGGTCAGGAAGGGGCGGTCGTTTTCGTCGATGTCGGTGGTCAGGAGGCTCGAGGAGTTGGCGTCGGTGCGGGCGATAATCACGGTGGGGACATCCATGACGTCGGCCGCGAGGCGGGCGGCGATCAGTTTCTGGACCGCTTCCGAGGTGGGGACGAGGACTTTGCCGCCCATGTGGCCGCACTTTTTGGCGGATGAGAGCTGATCCTCGAAGTGAAGGCCGGCCGCACCGGCTTCGATCATGGCTTTGGCCAGTTCGAAAGCGTTCAGGACGCCGCCGAAACCGGCCTCGCCGTCGGCGACGATCGGGGCATACCAGTACGGCATGCGGTCGCTAGTCCCCTCGGCGTGGGCGATCTGGTCGGCCCGCATGAGGGCGTTGTTGATCCGGCGGACGAGGCTCGGGACGCTGTCGGCCGGATAGAGGCTCTGATCAGGGTAGGTGTGGTTGGACAGGTTGGCGTCGGAAGCGACCTGCCAGCCGCTCACGTAAATCGATTTGAGGCCGGCCTGAATCAGTTGGACCGCCTGGTTGCCGGTCTGGCAGCCGAGCGTCCGGACAGCCGGTTCGGTTTTGAGCAGATCCCAGAGGCGTTCCGCGCCGAGGCGGGCCAGGGTGTATTCGACTCGGACCGACCCCCGCAGCCGAAGGACGTCCTCGGCGCTATACGGTCGCGTAATGCCTTGCCAACGCTCCTCGTTTTCCCACGAGTGCGTGAGTTTTGCCGTTTCTGTCATGGCGTTCTGCTAGCTCCTCCAAAAAAATTTCGCACAGAATGCGGGGATTCTTGTGTTTCGATTTGCAGATCGTTTGGAATGAGCTTGATGCGGCGGAAGATCGGTGCCGGTACAAGCGGCGGGGAAGTAGTGCTGCTCTGGTAACAACGCCTCAAGAGGGGCAGAAGTTCCCTGACGAAGGAAGAACCGCGCCAGGCGGCGCAGGAAAGTGAAGCGAAGAACGGTTGTCGCTGTCCGAACGCTCCGCCGAAGACGCTAACGTGGACTAGATAAAAGGTACGTCCCCTGCCGCCGCGCGTTGGCACAGCGTGCGGCCATTTCCCGCACGCGCCGGCAATTATTGTTCGGAACTTGCACCCGTAAGACGGGTTACAGAGAGTGAAGAGCATTGCAGCGCATTCGCTCCGGTGTGAGGAGACGATCCGAACCACTGAAGCAGACGGTACCCGCTGTTCAAACGATTCTGACTCATTCAGACGCTCTTTCCCGCAGCTGTGATCCTGCATAAAAACTTCATGCGAGCCAGCGACGTGAATCCGGAGCCACGGATAAGCGTGCCGGCGGACACTGCCGAAAGGAGGAGTGGATGAGATACCGCGCAATCGGTCTCATTCTGACACTACTGCTTGTCGCGGTCGGTTCCGCGACTGCCACACCAGTGATGTCGCTTGGATTCGATCCGGCGACCCCGACGATCGATGAGCCGATTCCCACATCTGATTTGATCGTGCCGGATGTTGAGGCTCAGACTGCCCAAACCAGCACGCGAGCTCAGGCGACGGTCTACCGGCCGTACGAGCTGGCGGAAAGTGAGTCGACTTCAGTCATTCCGGAGCCGACGACCTTCTTGCTGCTCGGTCTGGCCCTGGCCGGACTGGCGGCCGGGCGACAGCTGATGGAATGAATCGGACGAACGGCCAACGCGGCCGGACCGATCTGGCGAATGTGCCGGGAGTATTCGAGCGCTTCGAATATGCCCGGCACATGCCATTTCGGGGTATTTGCGCAGGTACGCCAAAGCGAGCTAGTGGCCAGCAGATAGCCCGGCTGGGTCAGTCGGGCTTTCGCGCGTCAGCGAACCTATAAGCGACCTGGAACGAGACTCTACGGCTGCAGCTGCACCGACAGGTGCCGCAGTTGCGCGTCATCGCCGAACAACTGCCAATCGGCAAACTGCTCGTTCTCCAGATCATAGAGAAGGAGTTGCGGTGGTTCGGTTGCACTCAGAGCAATGAGCCAGCGGTGGTCGGGGGTCACCTGTACCGGTCCGACAGGAAAACCGTGGGGGCTGCCCGAGCCGTGGCGGCGCGTGTTGACCTCCTCGATTGGTTGGTTGTCATTTATGGCGAAAATCTTGAACGACGACGAGCCCTCGATTCGGCGGGGGCTGCCCGAGTTGGTGTAGATTGCCCGGTCCCAACCGGCGGCGCTGATGATATCTCCCTCGCCAGGGAAGATGTGTTCGGAGTAGATTTCGTCGCCGGCGAGGCGGTCGATCACCGCCAAACGGCTGAGCATCGGCTGCTCGGTCAGATAGACGAGGATGCGCCGGCCGTTCATCACGGGGATGGCTTTGCTCGGGTGGCCGCCCTCGATCGGAATCTGTTCGACGGTCGGCGTGTCGCTGTCAAAGCCCACCACCAGCACCACATCGGCGGAGTCACCCGCTGTGCAGCAGAGGGTGCGGGAGTCATCGGAGAACGCGCCCTGGCGCACGGCGGTGGGGTGGTGGAAGAGGACAGCGTAGGTATCGGTGCGCAGCACAAGCAGGGAGTCGGTCATGATGGCGACGAGCCGGTTGTCGGGCGAAACGGCGACCGGACCGGTGGGCGGATACGGCAGGTCGGCGACAACGGACAGGGTCGTGGTATTCAGGACGATTACAGAGCGTTCGGCGGCCAGGTAGATGCGGCGGCCGTCGGCCGAGGCGGTGATACCGTGGACCGGATTCCACGGAATAGCCACCGATTCAATCTGCCGGGTGGCCGGGTGGTAGATGAACAAGTCGCCGGCGGCGGCGGCGGCCCAGAAGTAAACCGGGTAGTCGGTCGGAAGGATGGTGCCGGTTCCGGATCGAAAGCTGACAATACCGACCACGACCGCGACGAACAAGATGGCAGAGTACTTGCCGAGGCGAGATTTCACATTCACGAGCACCTCCGAAGCTTCATGTATCTACAGAAACGACAGGGGATCTTCGCCGGCATCCCCGACCGACGATATAATCCTCCGCGGCAAGCGAGCCGGGTGCGCCGCCGACCGTAACCACTTGTGTCTCAACGTCCTGATTATCCGCATTTGCGCGGAGCAGGGGAATGTGCAATTCCCTCGGTGGGAACATGGTGGCGTTGAACGCCACCTCATGTCGCATGCACTGATTTAATTTCGTTTTTGAGCAGAGGGCTGGTGGGGGGATCCCGTTCCCGATTAGAACCGAACTTTCCGGGCGAATCGCTGTTCTGGTGGTGTACGGAGGGAGGGGAGTAAACCGTTATTGCTCACAGGAAAGGACCGGTGAATCATCCATGAAAGGTGAAACGCAGACTATGAGTGCGGAAGGGACACGTACGGTACATGCGAAGGGGAATCCGCTGACGTTGATCGGGCGGGAGGTTCGGCCTGGTGACAAGGCGCCGACCAATGTGCAGGTGATCAAACCTGATATGACGCCGTTCAATCTCAAGGAAGATGCCGGCAAGCCGCGGTTGTACTCGGTGGTTCCGTCACTGGATACGTCGGTGTGCAACAAGCAGACGGTTACGTTCAACAAGCTGCTGGGTGAGTTGGATGGCCCGGTCACCGCGTATGCGGTCTCGGTGGATATCCCGCATGCGCAGAAGCGATTCGCCGAGCACTACAAAGTCGATCACATCAAACTCGTCTCGGACTACCGGGATGTGCAATTCGGCGAGAGTTACGGTATGCTGATCAAGGAGCTGCGGATGCTCACGCGGGGCGTGGTGGTGATCGACAAGAACGACACGATCGCGTATATGGAGATTGTCCCGGACACGGTGAATGAGCCGAATTACGATAAGGCGATGGCTGCGCTGAAAGACGTAATGAAGAAGTAGCCGTCCGGGTTCTTATAAGTATAGGCGCCACCTGCTGCGTGCGGGTGGCGTTTTTTGTTGCCTCGGCCGGACTGTCCTGACGACACTACCACGAAAGAGAGACACCCGTACGCCCGGAGTCAAACACCATGGCCGAGAAGAAGATTGTTCCGACCGATCCTGCGCTGGTGGGCAAGAAGATTTACCTGCGCCCGGTCACGCCGGACGATATAGCCAGTATTCATTACTGGCGCGTGCTCAGTTCGCACCAGACGCTCAGTTCCCGTCCGACGCTGTTCATGACACCATCGGAGGCGATCGAACGATTCAAGAAGGCCGACGACAAGGATCCGTACAACCAGCGGTTCGCGGTGGTTACGATCGAGGACAACCTGCTGGTCGGCAATATCCACGTGTTCGACCATAACCCGCTGAACCGCTCGGTGGAGTACGGGGCGATTGTCGATCCGGATCATCAGAACAAGGGATACGCCACAGAGGCGCTCCACCTGATGACACGATTCCTGTTTCTCTACCGGGGGTTGAACAAAGTTCACGCGCAGACGGCGGCGTTCAATAAGAACGCGATCAAGCTGCTGGAGGGGCTGGGGTTCAAGCGGGACGCGGTGCTGCGCGACCACTACTTCTACAACGGTGAATTCCACGCCGGGTATGTCTACTCGCTGCTCAAGTTCGAGTTCGAGTAGCAGACGACAGATGAACGCGGCAGGTCCGGTATGGACCTGCCGGAAGAGTGTCTCAGTCGGCCGGGCGGTCGGAGTTGTCGGGCGACGGTGCGGTAACGATGTCGGCCGGTTCCGGTGAAGCCTGCGGCGGCCGGTTCGGCGGATTCGGTGCGGGGGAGCTGTCGGCGGCCGGGGGCTGCTGTTTCGGATCGGCGGGAGGCTGTTCCTGCTTCTTGCTGAGTGCGCGCAGTTCATTAACCGCCTGGTTCAACTTCAGCACTTCTTCGCGGGCCTTCTGAGCGAAATCAGCGCCGGTGGAGGCGTAGAGTACCGAGCGGGAGACGTTAATCAGAGCCGGTTTCTGGAAATTGTCGGTGCCGTTCTGCACGGAAAGTTCGAGCGATCCCCCCTGCGCGCCGACACCCGGGATGAGGATGGGCATGTCGCCGGCGACGGCGCGGATCTCGGTGAGCTGTTCGGGCACGGTGGCGCCGACGACGAGGCCGCAGTTCTTCCCCTTGTTCCAGTACTCCACCTTTTCGGCGACGATGCGGTAGAGCGGCTTACCGTCGATCTCGAGCATCTGGAAGTCGCGGGCGCCACTGTTGGAGGTCAGGCAGAGGATGAAGGCACCCTTGTCCTTGCGTTCGATGAAGGGGCGGATGGAGTCGTAGCCCATGTACGGGCTGAGGGTAACCCAGTCGGCGTTGAAATGATCGTAGAGGGCCTGGGCGTAGTGGGTGGCGGTGTTGCCGATATCGCCGCGCTTGGCGTCGAGAATCACCGGTATACCTTCGGGCATGCGCCGCATGATCTGGGTCAGGAGCGAGATCCCCTCGCCGCCGAGAGACTCGTAGAAGGCCATGTTGGGTTTGTAGGCGCAGACGCAGTCGGCGGTGGCTTCGATAATGCGCAGGGTGAAATCGAACATGGTCTTGGCCGACTTGCTGAATTCCTGCGGCATCTTTTTGGGATCCAGGTCAAGCCCGACGCAGACGAGCGAGCGGTTCTTGCTCTGGGCTTTAAGCAGCTTTTCGAGCGCTGTCATCAGTACTTCCTCACCTTCCCCCGGAGTTCACAAACGGATGAGAGGCCTTTGCGGTTGAGGTAGGCGGCCAGGTCATCGGCGATCTTGACCGGCGCGTCGGGTTCGACGAAGAGGACGGTGCCAACCTGGAAAGCGGTGGCGCCGCAGAGGATGAACTCGATTGCGTCGGCGGCGGTGGCGATCCCGCCGATGGCGACGATGGGCAGCCGGCAGTTGTTGTAGACGGCGTCGACCATGGCCAGGGCGATCGGCTTGATCGCCGGTCCGGTGAGGCCGCCGCGGTTGTTGGTCAGGCGGGGCCGCCAGGTCTCGATATCGATGGCGGTGCCGACCAGCGAGTTTATGACCGACAAAGCATCGGCGCCGCCCTGTTCGGCGGCTTTGGCGATCTGGACGATGCTCGTGACGTTCGGCGAGAGTTTGGCAATCAGCGGCCGCGGGAAGACCTTCTTTGCGGCGGCTACAGTCTTCTCGGTCAGCGTCGGGTTGGATCCGATTTCGATCCCTCCTTCGTTGACATTGGGGCAGCTGATATTCAGTTCGATCATGTCGACGCACGGGATGTCGGCGAGGCGGCCGCAGATCTCGACGTATTCGTCGAGGGTGGAGCCGGCGACGTTGACGATGATTTTCGTCTTCTGCCTTTCAAGGAACGGGATTTTCTCGGCGATGAAGGCGTCGATGCCGACATTGGCCAGGCCGATGGCATTGAGCATACCGGCGGAGGTTTCGGCGGTGCGCGGCGGCTTGTGACCGAGGCGCGGCAGGCGGGTGATCGACTTGGTGACGAGCGCTCCGAGTTTGGACAGCGGAAAGATATCGGCCAGTTCCTCGCCGTAGCCGCAGCAGCCGGAGGCGGTCATGATCGGGTTGGCGAGTTCGACGCCGCAGAGAGAGACGCGGAGATCGGGTGTCATAGTGCGATCTCCCCTATCTGGAATATGGGGCCGTCGACACACACGCGGGCGTAACCGCCTTCGCGTCGCGGGACGACGCAGCCGAGGCAGACGCCGATGCCGCAGGGCATCGGGGCCTCGAGCGAGAGCTCGCCCTTGACGCCGTGTTCGATGCCGATATCGTTGACCGCTTTGAGCATCGGCTCCGGTCCGCAGGCGAAGAGGCGGAGACCGGCGGGGCCACCGGCGCGGATGATGTCGAGCATGGGGTCGGTGACGAGGCCGGTGCGGCCGACTGAGCCGTCCTCGGTAACCGGTCGGAAATCGACCCCGAGGGCGTTAATGCGATCCTGGTAGAGGATATCGCCCGAGGACCGCCCGCCGTAGAGGAAAACGATTTTGCGCGGATCGTGGCCGGCGGCTATGAGCCGTTCGGTCAGGAAGAGCAGGGGGGGGAAACCGACGCCCCCGGCGACCATGACGGCCGTCTCGGACTTCTCCGGGTGGGAGAAGGGCTTGCCAAGCGGGCCGAGGAGGTTGAGGGTGTCCCCTTCGTGCATGGTCCCCATGATGCGGGTGCCGCGGCCGTAGACTTTGAAGATGATGTCGATTTCGTCGCGTTCGGGGCTCGCCCCGGCGACCGACATGGCGCGGCGGAAGAGGATTTCGCTGGAGGGGAGTTTGATGTGGATGAACTGGCCGGGTCGGCACTCTCGCGCCTGCGGGTAGTCGGCCAGGGTCAGGGCAAAGTAATCATTGTGGAGGTCGCGTTTCCGAATGATGTGCGTGTCGGCGCAGGTTGGATTTGTCATCGCAGGTGACTCGGCAGTATTACCTTAAATTTGTAAACAAACCACCCGTTGAGGGCCGCGGGCGGGATGAGACGCATGTCAAAGACCGTGGACTGGACTGTCTCCTGCGCCCGGAGATTGATTTCGTCGATGGGCGCGTAAGACTTCTGGACAAATTCACTAACTTCACCGGAAAAATCAAGCCTGATTTGGAAATAGAGCTCGCCCTCCCACCGGGAGACGAAAGCCTCCGAGGGGTACTCGAATTCCTTCCGGGTTTCCATGACCTGAACGTTGGCCGGGATGTCGATTGCGCGTTCACCGTTGGGGTCGGTGTACATTTCGGCCAAACGGTCGCCGGAGTAGCCGGCTTCGCTGCTTTCCTCGACGGTATCGGCGTCTTCGGCGGCGTCGGCGAGCGTCGTGTCGCCGGGAGTGGCGCCGGAGCTGTCGGCCAGTTCCTCCGCTTTCGGCTGCACCGCCCTGGCGGGGTGTCCGGTTACCTTGCTCTTGGCCTGTGCGCCCCAGTCGTTGCTGGGGAAAGAGTCGGCCAGTGCCTGGTAGGCGTAGAAGACGCTCGAGTCGCCGGGGCTGGCGTACATTTCGGTCGCCCAGATTTGGGCGAATCGGGCCTGCATGTAGTACTTGGATTCCGGGAAGCGGTCCATGACGATCTGGTAGTAGACCCGGGCGGAGTCGATGTTCTTGTCGTCGATGAGAAAGTTCTCGGCCTTGCGGAAGTAGGCCTCGGCATAGCCGGTGTCAGCCGGGGTGCCCACCAGTCCGAGCAGGCCGAGCGCCTCGGGGACGAAGTCGGAGTTCGGGTAGCGGACGAGCATGTTTTGCAGGATCGAGTCCCCCCGGGCCGAATCGGGATCCGCCTGCCAAGCCATCTGGGCCAGCGCGATCATCGCCTTGGGAGCGTCGTACGCGGTCGGGAAGGAGTCGACCACGTACTGCATTTCGAGCATGGCCGTGTCCGGTTTGGAGAGTTGGAACCAGTAGAGCTCGGCCAGCTGGTACTGCGTGTACGCCGCTTCATCGACGACGTCCTGTGAGGTGGTCGAGTCGATCTTTACCGTTCGGGCGAAGGTGCTGAGTTTGCCGATGTTCGAGGAGAGCTGGAGGGCGAGCTGTCCCGATTCGGAGCCGCGGTTGGCTTCGACCGCGGCATCGTAGTACTTCTTGGCTTCGGCCAGATTATCGTAGTCGTACTGGTAGATCAATCCGAGGGCAAGGTTGGCTTCCGCCTGGTGCAGCTTGTTGGGCGCCTCGGCAACGACCAGCTTATAGATCTCCTCGGCCTGAGCCAGCTGTTCCTTCCACTCGTGGCCTTCGGCCATCTTCAGCCGCAAGACGGACAGCGAGTCGAAGTAGAGCCGGTCATCCGCGAGCGTCTTCAAGTAGTCCTGTCCGGTTTCGATGCGCTGGAGGACGAACGAAGCCTCGGCCGCGCGGAAGAGGGCATGGTACTTCTGATCGGGCGTCGGGTTCATGCCGAGGATTTGCAGGTACGAAGCGAGGGCGTCGGCGTACTGCTGCTGGGCGTACAGGCCGTCGGCCAAGTGCTCCTGGGCGATGACTTTCTCGGCGTCGCTGCCGAGGGAGTCGCGCACTGCGAGGAAGTAGCGGCTGGAGAGTTTGTAGTTCTTCTTGTCGAACTGGTAACGGCCGAGCGCGAGGGCGGCTTCGGCCTTGAACTGCCGGTCGATGTCGCTTTCGAACAGGTCGGCGAATATTTCCATGGCGTCGTCGATCGCTTCCTGTTCGAGCATGGCTTTGGCCAGGTAGAGGCGGGAATCGCGGGCGAACCCGCTGGTGGGGTAATTGGCGAGGATTTCGCGGAAGCGGCGTTCGGCCTTGGCATACTGCTTGGTGTAGTAGTAGGAGACGCCGAGCACATACACGGCATCGTCGTAGTACTTCGAACTCGGGTGGTTTTCGACGACTTTGAGGGATTTGTCGATAGCGACTTCGTACAGGTTGGTCCGGATGCGCAGCGCCTGGCCGGGCTTGGTCTGCTTGCGTTCGTCCTCGGCCTCGTTGAAGGATTTCTTGGCATTGTAGAACGTGTTGTAATAGACGCCGCAGCCGCTGAGAATTCCCAGCAGAAGAGTCAGGGCGAAGAGACTACAGATGATTCGTCGCATTCTCACCACAGGTTGTTTTGGGTGCGCATTGCCGTGTCTCTTATACATTTAACCACATCGCCTGTTCGGCCCCGGTCAAACTGCAGCCGCTTTATACGCTTCGACCAGCCGCGGAAGAAATTCGCCCGAAGCGGCCGGGATATGGAAGTCGGCATAATCCGACAGGGGGGTTTCCTCGATATTGACCTCGACCAGCATTGCTCCCGCCTGTTTCGCTTCAACGGGCAGCGACGCAGCGGGATGCACGACGGCGGAGGTCCCCACCGAGAAGAAGATATCGGCCCGGGCCGATTCCTTGAAGGCCCGATTGATAATGACCTCGTTGAGCATCTCCCCGAACCAGACGACATCGGGACGAATTTGTCCCCCGCACCGGGGGCAGGTCGGGATATGGGCGGGGTCGATATCGGTGTCAGTCGGGAAGGGCTCGTTGCAGCGCAGGCACTTGTTACGCTTGATGTTACCGTGCAGTTCCAGCACCTCCCGGGACCCGGCCATTCGGTGCAGGCCATCGACATTCTGGGTTATCAGGACGAAGTGGTCGAAGAGCGATTCCATGTCGACCAGGGCGTGGTGACCGGGGTTGGGGCGAATCGAATCAATAATGGTGCGGCGCCAGTTGTACCATTCCCAGACGATATCCGGGTTGGCGACAAAGGCTTCCATGGTCGCGAGTTCTTCCGGGCGGAATTTTCCCCACAGCCCTTCTTTGCCGCGAAAGGTCGGGACGCCTGATTCGGCCGAGATGCCGGCGCCGGTCAGGACGACACAGCGACGGCTGCGGTGCATGGCCGTGACGATTTCACCGATAGTAGCCTGATCGACCATGGGGGGATAATACGCCCCCGCGGATCAAAAGGAAAGTCAATTCACGGGGCTACGCGGAGCGAACGGTGGCGGACGCGACACCGATCGCCGCGAGGCCTCCTGCAGCAAGGCGCTGGGTAATTCGAACCGGCTCACTCGTGATCTTGAGCCGGTAGACCGAAACCAGCGTCGTTCCCTGATAGACCCGTTCGAAACCTCCGTCGGATTGGGAGACAGTCCAGAGGGGAAGGCGCCAGAGCTCAGCGGGGCGGTCGAACACGAGGCTGACTCCGAGGCAGCGGTAGTGGTCGACCAGGGCGACGCGTTCGACGGTGAGGTGGGCGCCGCAGCCGTCGAGGTAGCTGTTATCGGGGCGGATGCCGTCGATGAGGACGAACCGATCCTCAGCGTGGCCGGCCTGAAAGTTGAAGTTGTTTTCGACGCCGAAGAGCACACTGGCGGAGTATCCCTCGGGGCAGACGAGTTCGTAGCTGACGAGAATTTCGTCCGTGGAGGAACCGAATGAGAATCGCTTGGTCAGGCAGAGCGGAATAATGCCGCCGGGGCGCCAGAGGTGGCCGTTGCGCACGAATGTCACGGCGTCGGGATCGGGGCCTTCGCGGTACTCGAACGGCTCGATGATGAAGTCTCCTTCTTCACCGAAGCGATTGGAGCGGAAGCGGTCGAAGTCGACATCGTTCGTGAAGAAGTGGTCGACGAAGCAGCGCTTCAGGTACCAGTCGTCGGTCAGGAGCTGGCCGAGGCCCGGTTCTTTGGCGAGGATGCGGTCGTGGATGGTGCGGGTGCGTTTGCGTCCGGAGCCGACCACGGCCGAATCGACTTGCAGGTGGTAGGCCTCGCGTCGTCGGGTGAGCGTATCGGTGACATCGAAGTGATGGCGACGCAGGCCGAGGTGGACAAGCGCCGCGCCGTGCCGGGGGCGGAAGACGGCCGAAAAGGCCTGCGTGTCGACGAGGACCTCATCGGAGCCGTCGGCATCGTAGTCCCGGCAGTCGATCCGGACGCCGTCGGCGCCGGAGAGGTCGTCGATCAGCGCTTCAGCTTCAATCAACGCCGAGTAAAGCGCCTGCCGGATGTGGGGCAGGTAGAGGCCGCCGAAAATGCCGTGCCAGTAGCCGCAGTTGCATTGCCCGGCGTAGAGGCGGTCGCGGGCGGCCGACACTTCGGTAGTGCGTTCGGGGTGAGCGCGGAGGAAGCTGTCGAGTTGTGCCGAGACGGCGAGCATCTTCTTGTGCAGCAGGTTCGCTTCTTCGTACTTGGTCAGGAAGCCGCGCCAGTGGCCGCCGCCGACAAACTGACTGAAACGGTCGAACTGGCCGGACTCTTTGAGGCCGGATTCGAACTGGTCGTACTGGAGAATCGCCGGGGCGGGCATCGACCACTGCTTCATCTCGGCATAGGATGCGCTGGGCAGGTAGGCCCGGCCGAGTGGAGTGAGGCGGGCGGCATCGGCCAGCGGGACGACCTCGAGCCAGTCGCGGTTCTGTTCGATGGCCTCGAAGAAGCGCTGGAGCCAGCCCTCCTCGTAGCAGTGGGCGAACGTGTGGGGCCAGATGCCGAACTTCTCGCCGTCGTCGGCGTAGACCGCGAGGCCGTCGGGATGCCGGTCGGCATCGCGCTTGAGGAAGTCGATGATTTCCTGCGGTTCACCGAACGGCACGAGGTAGCGGAGGCGTTTGCGGATCGGCAGCAGGGTGATCGCGTGGCCTTCGTGTTCGGTGACATAGGGGCCGGAGAGCTGGGATTCCTCGAAGCCAGCCTGGAGGAAGTGGGTGTCGTCGATCGGCAGGTACCGGACGCCGCTTTGAGCAAGGGGCCGGGGCAGGTGCGGTTCCCAGACGCGCTCGGCGAGCCAGAGGCCCTGCGGGGTGGTCTCGAAGTGGTCGTTGAGGTAGCCGCTGAGGCGGGCGATCTGGCCGAGGACATCGCGCTCCGGAATAGCGACGAGGATCGGTTCGTAGAATCCGCCGGTGAGGAGTTCGACCTGTCCGCGGTCGACCAGTTCGCCGACCAGGCGGAAGAACTCCGGATGGGCTTTCTTCTGCCACTCCCAGAGGATGCCCGATTGGTGCAACGACAGGCGGATGGCCGGGTGCTGCCGCACCAGCTCAAGGAAGGGCTGGTAGCTGCGGCGGTGGGCCTCATCGAATATTGCCTGGAAGTTGCCGATCGGTTGGTGGTTGTGCACCGCGATCGCCAGCTTGTAGGTGCTCATGCGAGTTAGAAGATCTCCACCTTCAGATTGATGTACTTGCGCGGGTTCTCCCGGATGTCCTTCACCAGGTCATCAATGTTATCGGCCGTGGTGCGCAGATCATCATACAGCCGCCGGTCGTCCATGAGCATCTGCAGGGTGCCGTCGGAGTTGTTGATCTTGTCGGCGAACTGCCGGGCCGCGGTGGCCAGGGTGTCGAGCTGGTGGGTCAGGTGTTCGAGGCGCTCCGAGGTACGGTCGAATCGGGCGACCGTGGAGTCGATACCGACGGAGTTGTTGGTCAGAATGCGGTTGAGCTTGTCGGCCGCCTCGTAGAAGTTCTCCACCGAGCGGTCGAGTTGATTCTCATTCGATTTGAAAAACGTGGACATGGCTTGGGAAAGACTCTCGAGGTTCTGCACCGTGTTGTTCAGGGCCATCAGGGTGGAATCGGAGCCGAGGTTCTGGCGGATTGACAGGACGAGGTTGCGGACCTCCTGGACCATCTCCCCCAGTTCTCCCATGACGTCGGGCAGGCCGAGGTCGTATTCGCCCCGGGCGACCGTGGTCGGGTCGAAAAGGGCGGGCGCGTTGCCGGGAGATATGGCGATGAAGCGTTCCCCCATGACGCCCATGTTGCGGATGACGAACCGTGCGTCCTCATGCAGGACGACCCCGCGGTACAGCAGGAGTTTGACCATAACGCCGCCGTCGACCAGGCGGAAGTTGTCGACCTTGCCCATGTGGACGCCGGAGACGGTGACGCGGTCGCCGACCGACAGGGTGCCGACATCGTCGAACATGACCTCGATGACCTGGGCGTTCTGTTCGAGCTTGTACCCCTGCAGCCAGTAGAGCGAGGCGGCCAGCACGATGACGCCGATCAGGATGATCAATCCGACGCGGAATTCTATATTCGTCGATGCCATAGTATCTTTCTAAGTATCGGCCTGAAATGGGCTTTCGTTAATTGTACGCCAATTCAGAGCGATTCGGCGATAGCGACATAGTTCTGGTAGCGGACCGGGTGGATGGCCCCGGTTTGAACCGCCTTTTTGACGGCACAATCGGGCTCGTGGATGTGGGTGCAGGGCTGGAAGCGACAGTCGCCGGAGTACGGTTCGAATTCAGTAAAGTAGTAGGGCAGGTCTTCACGATCTACCTCCCACAATCCCAACACCTTAAGGCCGGGAGAGTCGACCACAAAACCGCCGTTGGGCAATTCGTACATCTCGATGCTGGTTGTCGTATGTTGTCCGCGCCGGGTGGAGATCGACAGCTGCTTGGTCTTCAAATCGAGACCCGGAATCAGGGTGTTGAGCAGGGTTGATTTGCCGACACCGGAATGACCGGCGAAAAGGGTCCGACGGTCTTTCAGGGCTTCCTCCAGCGGCGCCAGGCCTTCATAGGTGAGCGCGGAGACGAGAAAGACCTGGTGGTTCAGTTGGCGGTAAGCATCGACAATGCCGGCGATCTCGTCCGCTTCGCCGAGGTCGATCTTGTTAATGATGATCAGCGGGGTGAGTTCGCCGATGCGGGCGGCGATGAGGAAGCGGTCGATGAGGCCCGGCTTGAGCGGCGGTGTGTTGATGGAAACAACCGCGCCGAGGGAATCGAGGTTCGCGGCAATGACCTGCTTTTTTGCTTCCTGACCCTTGAGGGGGCGCATAAACGCAGTACGGCGCGGGAGGACTTCGTCGATTGCGCCGCTTCGGGCGTTCACGATGGTGATCAGGACATCATCGCCAACCGCCACCGGGGTCTCGTCTTCGGCCGTGTACTTGACCTTCTGCCGCACCTCGCAGAGCAGGTGGGAGCCATCCTCAATACGGACCTCAAAGGAGCGGCCGCGGGTCGCGATAACGATGCCGTTGTGCTGATTCGCCATAGGGTGCTCTAAATGTATGCCAAGGAAGAGGATGCATCAAGCGATTTGGTGAACGGAATAATCGGGCGGAGCAAAGAACGGGCTATGGATCCTCCCGGCGCCTGCGTAACACTTCGCACCGACAAAACCATTGACGGTTTGGGTCCGGGGGGCGTATTGTCCGAGAATCCGGAGACATATGAGGAGAAGAACCGGTGTCATATCGGCCGGATGAACGGGATCAGAATCAGGCGAATGCAGCGGTCGGACCACAGTTGCAGATGACCGCTGGAGATGTCCCCGATCGGGTGTGGGATGTCGTCATTGTCGGTGGCGGGCCATCGGGGGCAACCTGTGCGCGGCTGCTGGCCGGGAAGGGGCATGCGGTCCTGGTGGTGGACAAGGAGCGGTTCCCCCGGCACAAGGTCTGCGGAGACTTGCTGGTTCCCGACGCACTGGCCATGCTCCGGCGGCTGGGGCTGTATGATCGTATTGCTGCGATGGCGCATCATTCCCGCGCAATTGAGGTTTCCAGTCCATCGGGTTACCGGTTCGACGCACCTGGCGAATTCCTGACATTGAGCCGAAAGCGGCTGGATTACGAGCTGCTGAAGTACGCGACCGAGGCCGGAGCGTGCGCGGCATGGGGGAATGTGACGGCGGTGGAGCCGTCGGAGGGAAGGATGCCGGCGGAGATCCGGCTCTCGGATATGGCGCGGCCGCTGCGGGGGCGGATAGTGGTGCTGGCGACGGGAGGCGTGGTCGATATCGCGCACAGAATGGGACTGGTGGCGCGGACGGAGCCGAGCGCGGTGGCGGTGCGGTGCTACGTGCGCTCACCGGAGAGCCGTGCGAACACGATCATTGCCTACGACCGGTCGATTTTGCCCGGCTACGGCTGGGTGATTCCGCTGGGGAGGGAGGCGGGCGGCAGGTACCTCTACAACGTGGGGTGCGGGACATCGTACCGCCACATTCGGGACGGGCAGCACAGCCTGAAGAAGACGCTGCGCCGGTTCATGGAGTCGTTCGGACCGGCGCGAGAGGTCATGCAGGGGGCGGAGGTGATCTCGCCGGTAGCGGGGGCCTCGCTGCGGTGCGGAATCGAGCGGGAGGGATGGATCGGCGTGGGGAATGTCCTGGGGATCGGCGAGACGATCGGCACGACCTACCCCTTCACCGGCGAGGGGATCGGCAAAGCGATGGAGACCGGGGCGCTGGCGGCGGAGGTGATCGATGAGATGCTGCGTTCGGGGCGGATCGAGGCGCCGGGACGGTTCCGTGGAGCGGTGGAGGCTCTCCGGCCGCGCTACGAGGGGTATGAGATCGCTGAGCGGTGGCTGGGGAACGCCTTTCTCAACGACTACGTGTCCAAGCGGATCGCCCGGAGCCGGTACCTGCAGGAACAGGTGCGGCGGTTCATGGCGGAGAGCGACAATCCGCGCAATCTGTTCAGATGGAAGAGCCTGGTGATGTCGTACTTTCGGTGAGGCGCGGGTCGGACGGCGGCACGGATCCTCATCCTTCTTTAACTTGCGCCCTCTCCCCTGCCTGTCTATGCTGAATACCGAGCGAACGAACGGAGTATAATGGCGGACGACGGTCGCGGTTATAACCAGGAGGAATTGCGGTGAACGGAAATATGATGAACGCCAACCCCAATGTCCCTGCGTATGCGCTGCCAATGGTGGAAGCCGAACAGCGCAGTTTCATGGTCAAGGTGTACGGCTGGATGGGCATGGCGCTCGCGACCACGGCGCTGGTGGCGATGACGATTGCAAGTTACGATTACATGATTGAGTGGCTGGCGGCCAACCGCCTGGTCTTTTTCGGAATCCTGATCGCCCAGCTCGTGCTCGTAGGGTGGCTGGGAATACGGATCCAGAAGATGTCGGCCACTACCGCCACGATGGTTTTTTTCGCCTATGCGGCACTGACCGGGGTAACGTTCTCGCTGCTGTTTCGGATCTACACACAGGAGTCGATTGCGTCGACCTTTCTCATCACCGGCGGGACATTCGGGGTGATGAGCGCCTACGGCTATTTCACGAAGCGGGATTTGACGTCGTGGGGGAACCTGCTGTTTATGGCGCTGATCGGGCTGATTATCGCCTCTCTCGTTAACCTGTTCTGGCACAACGAGACTTTCTACTGGGTTGTAACCTATGCCGGGATCCTGATATTTGTGGGTCTGACGGCGTACGACACGCAGAAGATCAAGGAGATGAACATCATCGGCAACGCCGGAACCGATGAGGATCGCAAGGAAGCGATCATGGGGGCGTTGCGGTTGTACCTGGATTTCATCAACCTGTTCCTGATGTTGCTGCGGGTGTTCGGGCGGCGGCGGTAGGACCGGTCGGGATTACCCGGTTGCCCCGAACACGGGAATATGTTATTGTGTACAATTGTGGTAAACCCTAAGACACGAATAGAGATATGCTGAATTGGATCACCAAGGTGTTCGGCACCAAACATGAGCGGGATGTCAAGAAGATCTCGCCCATGGTGGCCGAGATTAACGAGCACTACGAAAAGCTGCAGGGCCTTTCCGAAGACGACCTGATCGCCAAAACGGCCGAATTCCGCAAGCGGCTGGCCGACGGAGAGACGCTCGATGATATCATGGCCGAGGCGTTCGCCGTGGTCAAGGAAGCCTGCCGCCGGCATGTCGGCCGCACCTGGGAGGTGGTCGACCAGCCGACCGAGTGGAACATGGTGCCGTTCGATGTCCAGTTGATCGGCGGGATTGTTCTCCACCAGGGGAAAATCTCCGAAATGGCCACGGGTGAAGGCAAGACGCTGGTCGCGACGTTGCCGACCTACCTCAATGCGCTGGCCGGGCAGGGCGTCCACATGGTCACAGTCAACGACTACCTCGCCCGCCGCGACAGCGAGTGGATGGGGCAGATCTACCGGTACCTCGGCCTGACGGTCGGGTGTATTCAGAACGCGATGAACAACGCGCAGCGGCGCGAGATGTACCTGTGCGATATTACGTTCGGCACGGCCAACGAATTCGGGTTCGATTACCTGCGCGACAACATGGCCCAACGGGTGGAAGACCGGGTGCACCGGAATTTCAACTATGCGATTATCGACGAAGTCGACTCGATCCTGATCGATGAGGCCCGGACGCCGCTGATTATATCGGGGCAGGTGGAATCGACCACAAACGACCGCTACCGGGAGATGCGCCCGACGATCGAAACGCTGGTGCGCAAGCAGACGGCGCTGGTGAACGACATGGTGGCGAAAGCCGAGGCGATGCTGGCGGATGAGAAGGCCGACCAGTTCGAGGCGGGGATTCTGCTTTTGGCCGCGCGGCGCGGCGCCCCCAAGAACAAGCGCCTGCTCAAGACGATGCAGGAACCGGGAGTTTCCAAGCTGGTCACCGATGTCGAGTCGTCCTTCATGCGCGACAAGAAACTTCACGAGATCGACGACCGGCTGTACTACTTCATCGACGAGCGGGAGCACTCGATCGCGCTGACCGACCTCGGCACGGCGCAGTTGACCAAGGAAGAGCAGAAGCTGTTCGAGCTTCCGGATCTGTCGAGCATGCTCTCCGAGATTGAAGGGGACGAGACGATGTCCCCCGAGGATCGCAAGCAGAAAACCGAGGCGGCCTACTCGGTGCATGCGGAGAGATCCGAAAAGGTGCACGCGATCAACCAGCTCCTGCGGGCCTACTCGCTCTATGAGAAAGATGTCGAGTACGTGATGCAGGAGGGCAAGGTGATGATTGTCGACGAGTTCACCGGCCGCGTCCTGTCGGGGCGGCGGTACTCCGACGGCCTGCACCAGGCGATCGAGGCCAAGGAAGGGGTCAAGATCGAGGCGGAGACGCAAACGCTCGCGACGATCACCCTGCAGAACTACTTCCGCATGTACCAGAAGCTGGCCGGTATGACCGGCACGGCCGAAACCGAAGCCGGCGAGTTTTTCGATATTTACAAGCTCGACGTGGTCGTCATTCCGACCAACAAGCAGGTGATCCGCGAGGATTTCGACGACCAGATCTTCCGGACGCGGCGCGAGAAGTACAACGCGATTATCGAGGAGATCGAGGAGAAGCAGAAGGCGGGCCGACCGGTGCTGGTCGGTACGACCTCGGTCGAGGTCTCGGAGACGCTCTCGCGCATGCTCAAGCGGACCGGGATCCCCCACAATGTGCTCAACGCCAAGCAGCACCAGCGTGAGGCGGAGATTGTCGCGCACGCCGGTGAAGCGGGGGCAGTGACGATCGCCACGAACATGGCCGGCCGCGGTACGGATATCCGGCTGGGGCCGGGGGTGGTCGAGGCGGGCGGGCTGCACATTGTCGGCACCGAGCGCCACGAGGCGCGCCGGATTGACCGCCAGTTG